>DASUAR010000001.1:0-10907 GCA_035763685.1 Actinocrinis sp.
GAGGACGCTCCGGCCGCACGCCCAGGCTCGTCGCGCAGTGAACCATCTGCGCCTGGCGGCGCGTGGCGATTCGCCATCACGATCCCCGACAAAGCGGCGGCCGGATCGTTGCCTTGATACATTCCCCAACACCGCCTAGTACAGCGCGCGATCAGGGCACGGAGGGGTCATTCGGCGCGGGAGCAGGCGGGTTCGGCTGCGGCGCGGTCGGCTGCGGCGGGCGCGTCTGTGCCCTGCGAGCGTTGCGATGCGCGGCCATGCGCAATTGGAGCATTCGGCCGCCGCCGGGAATGACGACCAGCAGGATGCCGAGGATGGCGGCGAGCAGCAGCGCCACGCCGAGTGGGAGGTGGCCGTGCGCGCCGAAGTAGGCAATCCCCACCTCCTGGCTGTTCTCCAGGACGAAGATCAGCAGCAGAAGCAGCACGAGCGCGCCCGAGGTCAGCGCGATCCAAAGGCCGCCGAGGCGGCTGGGTCGCACCGGCCTGACGGCTGATGGCCGCGAGGTCGGGGGTTCGCCGGGTGGCGTGGCCGCCTGGATCTGGTCGCCTTGCTCAGGGTTCGTCATCGCCGGCTCCTGCCCGCCGCCGCTCCTGGCGACTGTCTCGTCCTTAGGCACTGATACCCGCGAATCGGGTTTGTGTGCGTCCAGCTGCCGATGCGGATAAGCAGGCGCCGGGTCCGCCTTCGACGAGAACTGTCCACGAAGGCGGACCCGGCGTTCGTTGCTCAGGGCGCGCTACGGCTGGTCCTGGCCCTGGGCTTGATCCTGACCCTGCTGCTGGTCCTGACCCTGCTGCTGGTCCTGCTGCGGGTCCTGCTGGCCGCCGCCGTAGCGCTGCTGGACCTGGTCGCCCGCCGCGCCGATCTGCGTGTCGAAGCGGTGACCGGTCTGCTGCTCGGCGAACTGCTCGCCCTTCTGCATGGCCTCGTCAGCCTGCTGCGGGTGGTCCTTGGCAAGCTGCTCGGCCTTCTGGATTTCGTCCGACCACTGGCTCATGAGATCGCCTCCTTCGCTCGTCTGCTGCCCGTCCTCAGCCCCGTCTCCAGACCTTGAGCCGGAAGCCCATGCGTACCCATCTTGTCCGGGTTCACTCTGATTCGGCATGCCGAGCACGACAGCGAGCGCGCCGGCCGGGATCAGCGCTGCATAAGCGTGCCAGGCCACATACGCCGCCGCGGAGAGCAGCGCGGCCACCATGTACGTGACCACGACGGTGAGCTGCGCATACTGGTCCGTTGGTTCATTCGGGTCTTTTCTGCGCAGGCGCAGCCGACGGCCCAGCGCGTTCGCCAGCGCGGTCCAGGTGCCGGTGATGTAGGTCGTTGTGACGCCCGGAAGTTTGAGCTTGCGCGCGACCGAGCTCTGAATACCCATCGCGGCGCCGACGAGCGCGATGAGCCCATGGACGGCTCCAGCGCGCGGAGGGCCGCTCAGGGCCAGCCACCAAATCGCCGCCGAGAGCAGGAGGCAGAACTCCACGGCGGCGCCGAGCCGCAGCCGCCGCGCAGAGGAATCCTTGGCCGTCGCAATCCCGAAGTAGAACGCGGCGGCGACGTACGCGACGAGAGCGGTACTCGACCGGTAGGCGCCCGCGTAGTCACCAGTCGCGACACCGAGGCCGAGCAGCACCGTGTTGCCGGTCATGTTCGCCGGAAAGACATGGCCGAGGCCGAGGTAGCTCAGTGCGTCGGTCGCGGCGGCGCCGATCGTGAGCGCGATCATGCGCACCGGCTGCAACGTAAGCCTCCAGTCATGCCGGTCCGTAACGCCGATTCGTCCGTGCTAGGCCGTCTTCGTCGTGATGCTCGGCATCGGGACTATCGCGCACCCTGCCTGCGACGCCTGCGACGTCTGAGATCGCCTCGCCTGGGACGGCCGAGCGCGACGAGCCCGTAGACCGCCGCGAGCACGATGGCGATGTGCCAGGCGCCGACGGCCACGAGCACGATCAGGCAGCCGAGGAAGGTCAGCACGCTGGTCGCCGCCCACGGCGCGATCGAGCCGACCAGGCGGCCGGCGCGGCGGCGCAGCCGGAAGTCCTCGTTCAGGCCGTGTTCGATCTCGGCGAGCTGACTGCGCTCCCAGTCCGTCAGCATGTGGACCTCCACCGCGGGCGAGCCGTTGGAAGTAGCTGGTTTCGGCACAGATATGGTGTGCGGACGGCTTAGGGCGAAGCAGCGCGGCACTGTCGTCGAGATCCGTGCACCGTCCGCACACCACGCCAGTTGCCCGGATTTGCACTATGCAAACGTTGCCCTGCGCATGGCCTGCTGATCAGGGAGCGGGAAGGGTCAGCCGAAGCGTGCGGCGAGGGTGCGGTACAGCTTCGGCGCGACGCCGCGCACCCGCCCCGGCACACCCATCCAGCGCGGGACATACACCTCGGCGCGGCCGCGGCGGACCGCCTCGATCGTCGCGTCCGCGACGCGCATGGGCGGGATCGGTCGCGGATAAGTGCGCAGGTAGGGCACCCCGCGGCGCTCGAAGAACGGCGTATCGACGACGCCGGGCACGACGAGCGTCACGCCGACTCCCGTGCCCGCCAGCTCGAACCGCAGGCTTTCCGCGAAGGCGCTCAGCCCGGCCTTGGCCGCCGAGTACACCGCCTCCTGGGCCACCGCGGCGCAGCCCGCGACCGAACCGACCAGCACCACCTGGCCTCGGCCGCGCGCGATCATGTTCGGGAGCAGCAGCCGGACCAGGTGCATGACGGCGACCAGGTCCACGGTGACGATCTCGTCGATGCTCGCCAGCGGCATGGTCTCGAACGGCCCGCACCAACCGACCCCGGCCGAAGCGACCAGCAGATCCACCCGGCCGGCCGTGCCGAGGGCGGTGCGCGCGAGGTATTCGCCGCTGCCCGGGGTGGACAGGTCCGCTCGCAGCGCCAGCGCGCCGGTGCGTTTGGCGATGTGGCTGAGCTGCGCCTGGTCCCGGCCGCTGATCAGCAGTCGCCAGCGCCGCTGCTCGGCGAGGCGTTGCGCGAGCGCCGCGCCGATGCCGGAGGACGCGCCGGTGACCAGGGCCACGCGGCGCGCGACCGCGCTCTCGGTGGTCGGGGTACGGTCCGCGCGGGAGCGGATCACGGTGCGCCGCAGTTCGCCGCGCACGGCCGCAGTCTGGCCCGGCCACAGGAAATGAGCCATGCCTTCTCTCCGATCGCTCGGCCGAGCCCGCGAATCCGGCTCGGCTATGCCTCGGGAAGTGAGAGGTGCGCGCATCGTGGGCTGTTGATTAATGCACAGCGCACTGGTGCGTGCTGCTTGCCGGTTACGGAGGGCGCAAACATGCGCGGCGCGCGGCCCGGATCGAGTTCATTGCTCAGGCACCGCCGTTTCGGCGGCCGGCCCCTCGGCCGAGGCCTTTCCGGCAAGCCGATGGATCTCCTCGGCGGCGTCCCCGGCGAACAGGGCGCGGCCCGCGCGCACCTGGCGGTCACGCGTTTCGCCTGGCCGGGTCAACCAGGCGAGAGAGTCGAGTAGCTCGGCATGGCTCCCGGCATATGCGGTGACGCCGAGGTGCGCCATGTGCAGTACACCCTCACGTCCGTGTCCTGCGATAGGCCGATAGCCGACCACGGGCAGTCCGGCGGCGAGCGCTTGGACGGCGGTTTGGCCTGCCGCGTTGTCGATGAGCGCCGCGGCGGCGACCATCAGAGCCTCGATATCCTCGACCCAGCCGCACGAGAGCACCCCCGCAAGATGCTCCATCCGCGCCTGGATACGTTGGTCGCGGCCGCACAGCACGACGGGCAGATATCCGTTGCGGTACAAGGCATCGGTGGTCTCCGGCAGGCCGCGCGCGACGCCCCACGATCCGGTCGAAATAAGGACGGGGGCTTTTTCCTCGCCAACGTGACGCAGCACCCTGACCCAGCGGTTCTCCTCGGTCACGGCGGCCTTGTGGAATTTCTCCGACACGATCGGGCCCGGCGCGTAGGCCGGCCGTCCGATTCGGGCGCGTACTTGTTCGGCCGCATCGGCGCTGACGCACAGGTACACGTCGTTGCCGGGATGCAGCCACTGCCGGTGCACCGCGAAGTCGGTGACCATGACCGCTGTCGGTGCGGAAAGTTCACCCCGAGCTCGCATGCGGCCGGTGACCTGCGCGGCCAGATGGAATACGGGCACGACGATATTCGGCCGATATTCGTCCACTGTTTCGGAGAGCCTAGGTGCGGCCAGCGCGGCCAGCGGCGTGCTGCGCGGGCCGCGCTCGGAGCGGAAGAAGGCTGCGTAGATGCCGTCATAAAGCCATGGCGCGCGGCGTACCGCGCCGCGATAGAAGCCGCGCAGCGCCGAGCCCACGGCCGAGGGCAGCAGGTCGAGCACGTCCACGCGGCGCGCCTCGTGCCCTCGCTCGCGCAGTCGACCGGCCAGTTCGGCTGCTACCGCCGCGTGCCCGGCGCCCATGCCGGCCTCGATGATCAGCACCCGGTCCATCGCAGTGCGCTCCTTTCGGCCCAACCCTCGCGTGACCTACGCGGTGGCCGGGTAGTGCGTTGCCTGTCGCAGTCGACATCGCAGCCGACGGGAGTTCGATGGTTGACAACAAGCTGGCCGCGCGGTTGCGCACGGCCGGGGTGCTCGCCCTCGCCCTTCACGTGCTGCCCGCCGGAACCTGGCTGCCCCCGGTGCGCCGGACGCTGCTGCCCGCACTGGCCGGGCTCGGCGCAGACGGTCATGTGGCGCTGACTTTCGACGACGGGCCGGACCCGGTCAGCACGCCCGCCTTCCTCGACGAGCTTGACCGGCTCGGGGTGCGCGCCACCTTCTTCCTGCTCGGCGAGCACGCGGCGCGGCACCAGGCGTTGACCCGCGAGATCGCCGCCCGGGGCCACGAACTCGGCGTGCACGGCTGGACGCATCGCCGCCCCTGGCTGCCATGCGATCCCCGCGAGCTGTCGCAGATCCGGCGCACCCTGGAAACCGTCGAAGTCGCGGCCGGCTGCCAGCCGCGTTGGTATCGGCCGCCCTACGGGATCCTGACCGGCGGCCGCTGGGCCGCCGCGGCGCGTTGCGGACTGCGCACCGTGCTCTGGTCCGCCTGGGGAAAGGACTGGACCCCGCAAGCCACGCCGCGGTCCGTGTACGAGACGCTGCTGCCCGACCTGCGCGGCGGCGCGACGCTGCTGCTGCACGACAGCGATCGCACCGCCGCGCCGGGCTCGTGGCGCGCGGCGCTCGGGGCGCTGCCGCTGGTGGTGGACGCGTGCCGGGCCGCCGGGCTCAAGGTCGGCCCGCTCGCGGCGCACGGAATCCCGCGCTTCGGCCGAGCGCTCGGGGTCGCGCACGCGGACGGCACCGAATCGTGACATACCCCCACCGTCCCATCCCAAGGCGGCAAGCGCGCGCGGCTCTACCCGCAACCGGCCGATTCATCCACCGGATGAGGCCGTGTAGGCGACGGGCTCGCTCTGGCCGTGGCTGGGGAGGAGCCGCACATCGCGGCATCGCCCGTTCGAACGATCTGCGCGGCCTCGCGGCGGCGCATAGGGTCCTGAAAAGCGCTGTTAGCGGCCGCCACACGTTCTTGCCCTGCACTACATTTGCATAGTGCAGGTATTCGCTGCGGCTCACTAGCGTGAACGCTATGACCGAATCCGAGCGCGCCGAGCAGCGGGCGACGACGATGCGTCGGTTCCACCTGCTCAGGTCCCTGCGCGGCGACGATCCGCAGCATGCCGAGTTGCGCTCCGCGCTGATCGAGGACCATCTGCCTTACGCGCGGCACATCGCGCTGCGCTATGGCGGCCGCGGCGAACTGACCGAGGACTTCGTGCAGGTGGCCTACCTGGCGTTGGTCAAGGCCGTGGACAACTTCGACCCTGAGCGAGGAACCGCCTTTCTCGGTTACGCGACGCCGGTCATCCTCGGCGAGATCAAGAAGTATTTCCGCGACGCCACCTGGGACGTGCACGTACCGCGCTCGATGCAGGAACTGACCCGGACCGTGCGGACCTGCGCCGAACAGATGACCCGAGAGCTGGCCAGATCGCCGAAGGTCGACGAGATCGCCACCCGGATCGCGGTGCCCGCGGAATTGGTCACCGAGGCTCTGATCGCGATGGACGGTTACACGGCGGCGTCGCTGGACCGGCCGCTGCGCGCGGAGCCCGGCAGCCCGAGCCTGGCCGACCTGCTCGGCGGCGAGGACGAGCGGCTGGAGGCGGTCGTCGACCGTACCGCGCTCAAGCCCCTGATCGCCGCGCTGGACGAGCGGGACCGGAGCATCCTGATGATGCATTTCTTCCAGGGCATGACGCAGCGGGAAATCGGGGCGCGGCTCGGTTATTCGCAGATGCACGTCTCCCGGTTGCTCGCGTCGGTGCTAGGGCGACTGCGCGCGGCGCTGTGCTGATCGGTGCAGTGTCAATCAGCGCATTCCGGAGAATAGTGCCGTCGTGCCAAGGACGAAAAGCGCGCAGTGACATCGGAACTCATCGCCGTCCCTGCGGCGTTGCTCGCCGCGGCCGCCAATGCGATGGCCTCCGTGTTGCAGCGGCGCGCGGCCAGGCGTACCCCGCCCGAGCCACAGCGGCGCCGCGCACTCATCAGCGAGCTGATTCGCCGCCGGGTGTGGTTGGCCGGGATCGGCTGCCTGGTCGCCGCGTTCATCCTGCAGGCGACAGGGCTGTACCTCGGCGGGCTCTCGCTCGTGCAGCCGTTGCTGTCCGCAGAACTTCCGTTCACCCTGCTCATCGCCTCGCGGCTGTCCCGCGACCCGCTCGGCCGGCCGGCCTGGCTCGCGATCGCGGCGCTGACCGGCGGGCTGGCGCTGCTGCTGATCGGCGCGGCGCCGAAGCCGGGCGACACCTCGCCGCGCGCGGCGGCATGGATGGTGGCCGTCGCGGCGGTCGGCGTGCTGATCGGCGGCCTGGTCGCGGCCGCGCGCTGGAAGCGCGGACCGGCACGCGGCGCGCTGCTCGGCATCGCCTCGGGCGTCGGCTTCGCGCTGACCGCCACGCTGATGAAGGCGGCGACCGAGCAGGCCGCGAACGGGTTCGCAGAGGTCTTCGCCTCCTGGCAGCTTTACGCGATGGCGGCCGCCGGAGTCGGCAGCCTGCTGCTGCTGCAATACGCGCTGCAGAGCGCGACCCTCGCCGTCACCCAGCCGGCCCTGACCATCAGCGACCCGGTGGCCAGCACGGTGCTCGGCGTGGCGATGTTCGGCGAGCGGATCAGGCTCGACGGGTGGATCGCGCTCGAGGTGGCCGGGATCGGGCTGATGCTGTGGGGCGCGATCCTGCTGGCATCCAACCCGGTCTCATCCCCGCAGGCGGGCCGCGAACGGCTGTAGCCGGAGCCGCGAGCGAACGTCCGGCGCGCGCCGCCCGATCGTTGCCGTTGTGAATGAATCCACCGGACCCGGGCAATACGGGTCGATCGCAGATCAGGAGGGAGTGTTTGATCCAGATGGCCAAGAAGGTTTCCGACTACATCCTGGGCCGCTTGCGCGAGTGGGGCGTCGAGCATGTCTTCGCCTACGCGGGTGACGGCATCAACGGGATGCTCGCCGCGTGGGGCAGAGCCGACAACGACCCGATGTTCGTGCAGGCCCGCCACGAGGAGATGGCGGCCTTCGAGGCGGTCGGATACGCGAAGTTCTCCGGCAAGGTGGGCGTGTGCGCGGCGACCTCGGGTCCCGGCGCCATCCACCTGCTCAACGGGCTCTACGACGCGAAGCTGGACCACGTTCCGCTCGTCGCGATCGTGGGCCAGACCAACCGCAGCGCGATGGGCGGCTCTTACCAGCAGGAAGTCGACCTGCTGAGCCTGTACAAGGACGTGGCCTCAGAGTACTGCGAGATGGTCACCGTCCCGCAGCAGCTGCCCAACGTGCTCGACCGGGCGCTGCGCATCGCCTACGCCAGGCGGACCGTGACCGCCTTGATCATCCCCGCGGACGTGCAAGAGCTCGAATACGAGCCGCCGGGGCACGCGTTCAAGATGGTGCCCTCAAGCAAGGACATGAGCCGCTTCGCGCCGATCCCAGACGACGAGGACCTGCAGCGCGCTGCCGACATCCTCAACGCCGGCGAGAAGGTCGCGATGCTGGTCGGCCACGGCGCGCGCGGCGCCAGGACGCAGGTGGAGCAGGTTGCCGACCTGCTCGGCGCGGGCGTGGCCAAGGCACTGCTCGGCAAGGACTCGCTGTCCGATGAACTGCCGTATGTCACCGGCTCGATCGGCCTGCTCGGTACCCGCCCGTCGTACGAGCTGATGCGCGACTGCGACACGCTGCTGATGATCGGGTCGAGCTTCCCGTACTCGCAGTTCCTGCCGAAGTTCGACCAGGCGCGAGCCGTGCAGATCGACATCGATCCGTCGATGATCGGCCTGCGGTACCCGTTCGAAGTGAACCTGGTCGGGGACGCGGAGCGTACGCTCACCCGGCTGCTGCCGCTGCTGCGCGCGAAGGAGGACCGCGGCTGGCGCGAGTCGGTGGAGCGGAACGTCGCGCGGTGGTGGGAGGTCATGCAGCGGCGCGCCGCCGTGGACGCCGAGCCGATCAACCCCGAGTACGTCGTGCACGCGGTCGACCGGCTGCTGCCCCAGAACGCGATCCTGACCAGCGACTCGGGTTCCTCGGCGAACTGGTACGCGCGGCACATCCGTATGCGCGGCCAGATGCGCGGCTCCCTGTCCGGAACGCTGGCGACGATGGGCCCCGGCGTGCCGTACGCGATCGGCGCCAAGTTCGCGCACCCGGACCGGCCGGTGATCGCGCTGGTCGGCGACGGGGCGATGCAGATGAACGGCATGGCGGAGCTGATCACCGTGGCCAAGTACTGGGAGCGGTGGAGCGACCCGCGGCTGATCGTCGCGGTGCTCAACAACCAGGACCTGAACCAGGTGACCTGGGAGATGCGGGCCATGGAGGGCGCGCCGCAGTTCGTGCCCTCGCAGTCGATCCCTGACGTGCACTACGCCGAGTTCGCCAGGATGGTCGGGCTCGGCGGGGTGCGGGTGGAGAAGCCGGACCAGGTCGAGACCGCCTGGCAGCAGGCGCTGGCTTCGGACCGGCCGTTCGTCATCGACTTCTGCACCGATCCGGCCGTGCCGCCGATTCCGCCGCACGCGACGCTGGATCAGATCGAGGCGGCCGCGAGCGCGATGATCCACGGCGACCCGGACCGAGCGGGCATGGTGCGGCAGGGCGTGAAGGCGAAGATCCAGGAATTCCTGCCGGGTGGCCGGGACCGGGACGACCGGCCGGGCGCCGCGCAGGGCCAGTGACGAAGGACGCGACGACGAAGAACGTGATGACGAAGAAATCTGTGGGCGGAAAGGCGGAGGGAAGATGAGCCTGTTGGTTCATCCCAGGATTCGGCCGGGCAAGGGCGGCGCGTCGAAGCAGCCTGCTGATCTGGCGACTGACGCTGCCGGGGCGGTGACCGCGGTGAAGGCCGCGGCCGCCGCGCTCAAGACCGCGGCCAAGACGGCCGCGGTAGCCGAGGGCGGTGAGGCGGCCGGGCTCGCCGGGCGGCTGCTGTGGAACGTGCGGCACGGCCGGTTCGAGCGCACGCTTTCGCTGCTGACCGCGGCCGGTTCGCTGATCACCGCGGCGGAGATCTACCTCGAGCACGACCGGGCCAGCTTCGGCAACAAGATGATGTGGTGGCCGGTGGCGCTCGGTCCGATCGGCGTGGCGGCCGGCGTGGCCGGATTCTACGACGCCAAGGCGGCGCGCACCGTGCTGCCGATCGCCTCCGGGATGATCGTGGCGAACGGGTTGCAGGGCACGTATTTGCACGTGCGCGGCATCGCGCAGAAGCCGGGCGGTTGGTCGATGGCCCGATACAACATCGAGCTCGGGCCGCCGCTGTTCGCCCCGCTGCTGGTCACGATGGTCGGCGGGATGGGCCTGGTGGCCTCGCTGCTGCGGCGGGAGCGATGAGCCGGGTGGCAAGACGCGAGTTGCGGGCCGCCGAGCGGGCGCGAGTGCCCGGCGGCGGCCGCAACGAGCGTTTCCCCGGCTTCGACGTGATCCAGGAGGCGCACACCTGGGACGCGACGACGTCCGGCGTCGTGCTGGAACGGCTCGGCCTGCAACCGGATCTACGGTTCTTCGACCCGGCCGAGGAGGCTGCCGCGGCGGCCCTCTTCGATCACCTGCTGGCGCAGTGGGAAGAACCGAGGGTGCCGGTGCTGCAGATGGTGGACGCGCGCCTGGCCGAGGCGCAGACCGACGGCTGGCGTTACGAGGAGATGCCGGAAGACGGCGCGGCGTGGCGCAGGTCGCTGGCCGGGCTGGACCAGGATGCGCGGGAGGCAGCCGGTGATGAAGGGGTCTGCTTCGCCAATCTGAGCCGCGAGGAGCAGGCCGACATCATCCGCACCGTGCAGGGCCTGGACGGCAAACCGTGGCATGGCATGCCGGCCGGGCACGTGTGGAGCCTGTGGACCCGATATGCGTGTACTGCGTTCTACGCGCATCCGTGGGCCTGGAACGAGATCGGCTTCGGCGGTCCGGCGTATCCGCGCGGCTATATGCGGACTGGCGTCGACCTGCGCGAGCCCTGGGAGGTCGCCGACCGGCATCCGGAGCAAGACCCCGAGGCCGGTGGCCAACGATGAACGACGAGGGCGTCACGATGAGCGCTGAATCCACGAGCACCGGACTGAGCGCTGCCGCGCAGGCGGTCAAGAGCGCTGTGCGGCGCGGTGGGGTGCGGTCGCGTAACGAGTCGGCGTGGCTGCTGCCGAACGACGGCACCCGCTTCGACAAGCAGCTGATCGAGAACATGCGGCGGCACGAGGACGGCGACGAGGTCGACCTGGTGATCGTCGGCTGCGGCGCGGGCGGGGCGACGCTGGCGCAGCGGATGGCCCGCGCGGGCTGGTCGGTGGTGGTGCTCGAGGCCGGGCCGTTCTGGGATCCGGACGCGCACTGGGTCAGC
>DASUAR010000002.1:0-15104 GCA_035763685.1 Actinocrinis sp.
CCGCGCGTAATCCGCCACGCACCGCCGTCTCGGTCGGCGCCGCCGCGGGGGCCGAGGCGGGAGGGGGGAGGGAGGAAGAGGAATCGGCCACGTCATGATCGTACGGCCGCGCCCCGACACTCCGGCCGGTGACCACCGCCCTAGAAGCGCACTGAAGATCTTGTGGGTGTGGTGGGGCGGGCTTGCCCGCCCCACCGCTTCAGTTCGCGGGTGTCGCGGCGATGGTCCAGTGTCCGGCGGTTCGTTGCAGTCCGAGGTTGGTCAGGGTGCGTAGGTTCAGTGCGGCGGCGCGGGTGTGCAGCCAGGCGTTGTTCTTGATCGTGCCGCGGTAGCGCAGGCGGCGGTTGCCGCGGCCTACGATCCAGGCCACGGCGCGTTCTACCGGGGGTCGCCAGCGGCGGTAGGCGTCCTGCCAGGCCGGGTCGGTGGCGGCCTGGCGGCGGGCGGCAGCTTGCCGGTCGTGGTGGGGGCGGATGGTCACGATGCGCCCGGCCTTGGCGGTGGTGCACTGTGCGCGCAGTGGGCAGTGGGCGCACAGGCCGGTGAACGAGGCCCTGCGTTGCTGATATCGCCCGCCGGGCGCGGACAGCGCGGCGGTGTGCCCGGCAGGGCAGGTGACCGTGCCGGCGGTGGTGTCGATGGCGAAGTCGTCGAGGCTGAACCCGCCGGGCACCGCGGTCTTGAGCGGTGCGGGTTTGACGAACAGCCGGTGTCCGAGTGTCTGCAGGGCGTGGCAGCTGTCCCCGGCGCTGTAGGCGGTGTCGCCGAACACCTCGCGCGGTCCGTCCTCGCCGGCCAGCAGGTCGAGCGCGACCGTGGCCTCGTGGTGCTCGGCTCCCGCGCCGGGGTGCAGCGCCACGGCGGTGTAGATCCCGCTCTCGGGTTCGCAGGCCAGGTGGGCCTTGTACCCGTCCTGCCGATGGGTGCGGGTCTTGTGCACGTGCCGGGACTGCGGGTCCACGGTGGAGATCACCCTGTCGCGGGCGGTGCCCTTGGTGATGCGCCAGCGCCCGTCGCTGTCCTCGGCCGGCTCCACGTCCTGCCCGGCGACCAGCGCGAGCAGCCCGAGCGCGTCTGCCGCGGCGGGACCCGGTTCGCGTTCGGGCAACGCGGCCAGCAGCCGGTGCGCGTCGCCCACCAGCGCGTCGACCAGGTCCGCGCGGGCTTGTTCGTCGTTCCACGCGATCTTTGGTTTGCCCGGGTCGGTGTAGTCGTGCGCGGTGCACACCGCGCCGGCCGCCTCACCGCCACCGGGCACCTCGCGGATCACGCGGCGGATCGCGGCGACCAACTGGGTCACGGTGTCCTGGGTGGCCACCGCGTCGTCGAGCACCGTGGAGTCCAGCGCCCGGCGCGTCTTTCCCTTCAACACGCCGGTCTGCGCGACCACCGCCCGCACCGCAGTGAAGATCCGCTGCGGGTCGCTGGAACGGGCCAGGCGACGGCGGAAGTAGGTCAGCAGCGACGGGTCGAACGCCGTATCCAGCAGCCCGAGCCCGCAGGCGGCCTTCCACCGCAGGTCACAGCGCAGTTCCTGCACAGTCTCGAAGTCCGAGAGGCCGGACAGCGCCTGCAGCGTGACCGCGGCGGCCAGGATCTGCGGGGGCATGCTCGGCCGCCCGTTCGCCGAGGGGTACATGTCCGCGAACATCGATGCCGGGAACAGCGCCTCGCGGTGTTCGGCCAGCAACGCGAACACACTGCCGGTCGGAATCAACTCCCGACACGTGACCCACACATCCGGCCCCACCGGCTCACCAGCCCACTCACCCTGCATGACAGCAGTCTGGCCCCACCGCGCACGCGGCGGAGCCAGACCGCTGATTTTCAGTGCGCTTCTAGTGCTGACCCGGCAGCAGTGCCGGGTCAGCAGCGCCGGGTCAGTAACGCCCTAGCACCTGCCGGGACAGCCGGTCGGCCTGGCGTGTGGTTTCCGGCAATCGGTAGTCGGCGGCCAGTGCGAGCGTCAGTTCCGTGGCCGCAGCCAGGTCGATGCGATGGCCCGTCGAGACGAACACCGGTTTCGTCTCGCGCTGAGTGCGCAGGACGCGGCCGACTATCTCGCCGCGGTCCCGCAGATCCGACCAGTCACCGCGTTCCGGCCCAGGTTGCGTGTATTCGCCGATGAACGCGGTCTTGGCGACCCCGAACGTCGGCAGGTCCGTGAGAACGCCGAGATGGCAGGCCAGGCCGAAGCGGCGCGGGTGCGCCACCCCGTAGCCGTCACACACGATCGCGTCGGGCCGGCTGCTCAGCGCGGCGAGGGCGTCGAGAAGCGCGGGAATCTCGCGGAAGGCCAGCAAACCGGGCACATACGGGAACTCGACCGGACGCACTGCGGACGCGCTTTCGACGACCTGCCGCGTCGCCGCGTCCAGCACGACGACGGCTCCCGCGACGATGCTCTCATCCTTCGCATACGCCACATCGACGCCCGCGATGAGGCGCACCTCGTTCGCCGCCACGCCCTCGGCGCGCACGAGCGGACGCAATCGCTCCTGTTGCGCCCTCGCCTCGGACTCGCCGAACACACCCGTCCACCGAAGGTTCCCCGACGCAGCGACTCGTTCGCGCGGCATGTCAGCGGCCGAGTATGCGCCGCAGCCGTCGGGCCTCGGCCGCGACCCGGCTGGGCTTCTCCAGCGCGATCAGGCCGGCCAGTTCCGGGACCTCCTCGTGCAGGTCCGCGACCCGCGCGCAGTCCGCGGCCAGGACCAGGAGATCCGCCAGGCCCCTGACAGAAGGCTGCGATACCAGCGCCGGCAGCGCCGCGACCGCGACGCTGAACACCTCGCGGCGCGCCCCGGCCTGCGCCGCACCGTCGAGCGCGTGCACCAGCCGGTTCGGCTTGATCATCCGGCTTGCCCACAGCTCGCCGCACAGCGCGCCGAGCGCCCTGGCGTCCAGCAGCGTGCGGGCAGCCATCGTGACCATCGCATCCACGGCCGCGGTGCGGTTCTCCGGCCTGCCGGCGGCCAGCCCGTACGCCAACGCGAGATGCGTGACCGGTCCGGGCCAGCCTGCCGTCTCGGCGAGCACCGGAAGCAGCGCATTGCGATCGCGTGCGGTGTCATTCGCCTGCTGATAGAGGACGGGGATCGCGTGCGCGGCGATGACCTCCGGGTGGAACGGAAGCAGCGAGGGCCACAGCGCGGCGTGCGCGCTCGATCCGTTCCAGGCGAACAGGTTCACGTCATCCGGATCGGGGATGCGAGCCAGCACCATGATAGGGGAGGGCGGCCGGTCGGCCGCGCCGATCAGCTCGTGGAACGCGGAGAACCGAGGCGCGATCCGCGGGGCCTGCACCGCCCCGGCTCGATGACGGCCCGTCTCGCCGTCCTGGGTGGTCGCGGCGCGGCGGATGACGAAGCGTTCGAAGAACGGCAGCGCGCCCTCGCCCCAGGCGAACAGCGCGGCCAGTTCCTTACCCGCCGGGGTCGCCAGCAGCGCACTGGAGGCCAGGATCGTCTGAACGTCCTCGACCGCGACGCGCAACAGCGCCTGCTCAAGGTCGCAGGGCAGCGGCGCCGCGGCGGAGCGTTCGTAGCGATCGAGGCGGAAGCGCAGCACCTCCGGATCGATCGAACCGTCACCGTGGGTCGGCGTGGCCAGCAGACCCGGAATCCGCACCCGGCCGAGATTCTCTACGAGCTCGTACACGCGATAGAGCGCCGCTCGATCGGGCGGGACGGGCCGGGGCTGAGTCATGCCGTACAGCTCGTCCATGACGACGACCGCGCGCCGGTCTTCGCCGAGCAGCGCCCAGAGCAGACACCGCAGCGCGCCGGCCAGTCCGCGCTGCTCCCACGGATCGAGGACTTCCGGCGCGAACCGCGCCGCGAGCGGCCGCAGCGCTTCCGTCAGGGCGAGAGCGTCGCGGTCGTACTCGGCCACCGCGCCGTCCAGGATTCGCTCGATGTCCTGCGCGCTCGCCTGCGTAACGCCGCCTTCGAGCACTGATTCGAACAGCTCGACCAGCTCCCGGGCGGAGCGGACCGGCTCCGGCGCGGGCGCGGGCTGGTAGGCCGGCAGTAGCGGGGGAGGGGTCTGCGACGAGGAGGCGGCGCCGTCCGGGTCGCCGCCGAGGACGCGCAGGGCCTCGTCGCGCAGCACCGCATCCAGCTTCAGCGCCGCGTCGTGCAGTTGCGCGACCTCTTCGGCGTCGAGGTGTTTCAGGTATCTGATGACGATCCGCAGCGCCCGCTCTTGCACGGTCACGGCCGGGTGGGCGAACGCGGCGCAGACGGCGTTCAACAGCTCGGGCGCGGATCCGCGGTCCCGGCGCACCGCCGCCTCGACCCAGGACAGCTGAGTGGCCACCAGGTTGCGCTCGGGCCGCGCGAGCACCGTCTTCGAGACCTCGGCGAGTGTGACAGAACCCAGATGCCCGGCGGCGTCCAGCTCGCGCAGCGCGCCTTGCGCCAGCCGCGCCGAGGGCCCCGCCCCGCGCCCCGCGAGCGCGACGAAGGTCGCGAGACGGGCCGAGACCTCGTCAGCGCTCGGGTCGAGCCGTTCGGCCAGCAGCACGAAGCCGCGCAGGTTGCCGGGGCGGTCACCGCGCAGCAGCTTGGCCAGGCACAGGTCCAGCAGCTCACCGCGATCCAGCAGGCCCTCGGCCGCGAGCGTGGCCAGCGCGCCGGCCCACTCGTTCTGCGGCGCGCGATTCTGTTCGCGTGCCGGGCCGGCGGGCTGCGCGACCTCGGCGGCCGCGTCATCGAGCTCTGCGTCGTCGAAGTGCGTGCCGACCTCGGCGACCTCGAACAGGCGCGGCGCGATTTCCGCCACCCGCGGCTGCGCGCGCAGCCAGTCCAGCAGCGTCGCGTGATGCCGCACCGGTGGCCGCCAGCCCAGCTCGGCGAACCACTCGCGCACGTCGAGTCGCCCGCGCGCATGGTCGCGGCTGATCGTCGAGCCGCGCAGCACCCAGCCAAGGACGTAACCGTCGCTCAGCGGGGGTTTCGCGCCGGACCAGGCGGCCAGGCCGTCCGTCAGTGCCCAGCGACGCGGATCACCGGCCGCGGGCAGCCACTGCGCGAGCCGTCCGGCCAGATCGCGCTGCCACGCGCCGTCCCGGTGCTCGAGCAGCAGCGCAAGCAGAACCCTGCGCATGCTCGGCTCGCGGGACGTGCCGTCAGGGCGCTGCCATGCGGCGTCGCGCAACACCGGGCTGGTCAGCCATTCCAGCGCCTCGGCCGGATCGCCCGAGCACAGCACGCCGGCCAGGTAGAGCGGTGCCAGCTGGGCATACGCCTCGTCGTGGGCGGCGCGGTCAGTGGTCTTCAACGCGGCGCGCAGTTGCGTTCGCAGCGCCTTGAGGTTCGGTCGCAGATGCGCGAGTTCCTCGGCGGGCGTGTACGCGAGGCGTCGCAGGACTCGTTCAGGCACTCGCTCGGCGATCAATGCCCGCAGTTCGGACCACTCGACGCGGGTCGCGCTCACGTCGAATGCCCGCGCCTCAGATCCCCACGCCATGACGATGACTTTAGCGTTCCCGGGCACATCGTCGCGCACGGCGGGAAAAGGCGCGCGCGCCGGCGCAATCAGGGTGCCAGCACCCGCTGCTGAGACGCGCTATATCGCGCTAGAGTTTCCGCATGACAGCCGCCGACCTGACGCCGGAAGAGATCGCCGCCGCCCTCGCCGCGCGCCGCGAACTCGGCCCGGAATATGAGGACGCGATCGCGGCGTCCTTGGCCGACCGCGTCGAGCGCGAGATCGCCGCGCGGGTGGATGCCGCGCGCTACCCCGCGCCGCCTCCCTTGCCACGGCAGCCGGAACCGCGCGGCAGCGTGAGCAACGACTCGCGCTGGATCGCCACGGCCTCGCTGATCGCGGGCATCCCGGTCACTGGGATCGTGGCCGGTACCAGCCACGGCAACGTGTTCGCGATCGCGGTCGCCTGGGGTGGCATCGCGCTGGTGAACATGGCCCACGCATTCGGCCGCCGGCACCGCTGAGCCGAGCCGTCGTTCTCGCCGGCTGTCTCCAACGTCGCCTCCACGCATCGCCGCTGCGCAGTGTCACCAGGAGCTGTAGCGGCCGCGAGTACCTACAGCAGACGCAGCTGTTCCGGGGCCGACGCATCAGATAGCGCGCCGGACTCCCCGCCGTCGGCTGCGTGAGCGAAGGCCCCGCTGCGCGCGGCCGCGGCGTTGTCACGCGCAGGCGGCGTGACGCGTTGAGGTCCGCCCGCGCTGTCGCGGTCGATGCCGAACTCACGCGCATAGCCCATGACCTGCTCGGTAATGCGCCGCTGGTAACGCTTATCCGCGTACGAGCCGCCGCGGTACAGCCCCCGATAGCGCTCGACCAGCCCCGGATGGTTCTGCGCGAGCCACGACGCGTACCACTCGCGCGCCCCCGGCCGCAGATGCAGCACGATCGGCACGATCGATCGTGCCCCGGCCTGCGCTATCGCCGCCACGGTCGCGCGCAGCCGCGAGGGCGAGTCGGTCAGATACGGCAGGATCGGCGCCATCAGTACGCCGCAGCCGAGACCCGACTCGTTCAGCTTGCGCACCGCCTCCAGCCGCCGCAGCGGACTGGGCGTGCCCGGTTCGACCGTCCGCCACAGCTCTTCGTCGGTGAACCCGATCGAGAAGCTCAGACCGACCGACACGCGCTGCGCCGCCTTCTCCAACGCGGCGAGATCGCGCAGGATCAGCGTGCCCTTGGTCAGGATGGAGAAGGGCGTGTCCGCCGCCGCGAGCGTCTCAATGATCTGCGGCATCATCCGGTAGCGGCCCTCGGCGCGCTGGTAGCAGTCCACGTTGGTGCCCATCGCGACGTGCTCGCGCTGCCACGATGCCCGCGCCAGCTCCCGGCGCAGCACCTGCGGCGCGTTGACCTTGACCACGATCTTCGAATCGAAGTCGTGGCCCGCGTCCAAGTCCAGATACGTGTGCGTGTTGCGGGCAAAGCAGTAGACGCAGGCGTGCGTGCACCCGCGATAGGGATTGATGGTCCAGGCGAACCACGGTGTCTCTCCCGGCACCCGGTTCAGTACCGACTTGGCCTGCACCTCGTAGAAGGTCATGCCACGGAACTCCGGCGTGTCGAACGTGCGTGCAACAGCGCCACCGAACAGTTCCAGCTGGCCATCCCGCACGACCTCGCCCTGGGTGCCCTCGTCCCGTGGTTTCTCGACGAGTTGCCCAGACCATCTCATGCTCTGAGTATAGAACAGAAGTTCGAACGGATGTCAACGCTTCGCCATACCGCGCCACCGACCGCCGCTGGGCGCCCGCAACTTCCAGCACCTTCGCTGCGCTGCGTGGCATGGGACTCAGGTGCGGCACACAGGCCGGCACACGGCACAGGATGCTCCCTAACGCGCACGACCCGATCGGCGTCCGCCACCGGTTCGACGTGGGGCGCGAACCTGTGGCAACCGGCGCCGATCGGGAGGCGGTGGAGCCGTGCTCGAGTATCAGCCTTGCAGGAATCAGTCGTGCAGGATGTGCTCCACAAGTGCGCGGTACTGACGCATGGTGAGCCGCAGTTCCTCGGTCTCGCCGTGCTCGTTGTCCTGCCAGCCCGAAGTGAGGCCTTGGCGGCGCTTCTCCACGCCGGTGGTGAACGCGTGGGCCACGTCGGCGACCAGCCGGTCGGCGTCCTCGACCGCGCGACGCGGGTCGTCGATGAACTCGGCCTGGATACCGTGCCAGCGCTCGCGGAAGTCCAGCGAGGCCTCGGGCGCCAGCACGGGTCCGGGGTCGGTCGCGAGCGGCGACTGCGCGGAGGGCATGGCAGATGCCGATGCCGTGTTGGGCACCGACGCGGGCTGCATCGGCGTGCTCTGCGGCTGTGCCTGCATCGCCTCGCCGGACATCGAGTCCTCGTTCAGCTCCTCGTCCCGGCCCATCGTCTCCTCGTCACGGTCGGCCCCGTCGTGGCCGATCGTCGCGCCGGGCTCGGCAGTGGACAGGGTCGTCGCCCGAGGCTCTTCCGCAGCTGCGAACTCGGACTCTGGCGCTCCCGCTTCCCGCTCCTCGCGCCCGCCCTCGTGCGCTGCCAGGTCTCGGTTCAACGCACCGGTCGTGGTCTGATACGCCGCCGTGCTCTCGTCTTCGAGGCCAGTCTCCGACTGCGATTCCGGCTCGGTTTCGGACAGCGGCGCGGAGTGTGGCGCCACCTCTGATCCCGGCCCTGATTCGGACTCCGGCCCGCGTTCGCGGCCATATCCGTACCCGTAGCCGTTTTCGAACGCGCCGTCGCGTCCGGCTTGCTCGCGCTCGATTTCGTCGTCGCGCTCAGTGCTCTGTGCTGCCTTCTCAGGCTTCGATATCGACATCGTCTTCCCTTTCGATCAACGTTGACCGGCGTGCGCACGCTCGGCGCCGTCGCGGCCGAGCAGATCGTTGAACATCACGCGGTAGTGCAGCATCGCCTCACGCAGCGTCTCGGTCGACGACGGCGCCGGAGTGTCCGGAGCGGTCGTGCCGGGAGCCGTCGTACCCGCGGCCGCGCCGTCGCTGCGCTTCGTGCCATCGACCGCGCCGTCGCCGTTCAGGCCGCGCTGGGCCAGCTCGCGCGCCTGCCGGTAGTCGCTCAACGCGTAGGCGTGGTCTACGGAAGCCAGGTCCAGTTGCTTCTCGCGGTCCTCGGACGGATAGCCGATCGCGGTGAGCAGACCGCCGATCACCTGGTCGGCTTGCTGCGCCGCGCCGCGCGGGTCGTCGATGAATCGCTCTTGCACGCTGGTCCACGTGCGCTCGTACCGCTCGCGTTCGTCCTGAGCCAGGGGCCGCAGCGTCAGCGCGTCGTGTTCACGCACTCGCTCGGCCAACTCCTGCTCGGCCGCCGCCTGGTCGCTGTGCCGTGCCGCGACCCTGTCGTACTCGGGTCCGAACCGGCGGCGCAGGTCGCGGCCGTGGTCTCGGGTGCCGGTGCGCAGGATCAGCACCGCCGCGCCGAGCACGACGACGACCGCGATGACGATGGCGAGAATGATGGTGCCGCTCATCAGATTCTCCTCCTCGGAAAGCTGAGGAAGCGGGTACCCGTGCGCGGCGAATCAAACGTACGTGCACTTCAATGCGCGCCGATGCGCGTTGAAAAGGACTCGTGCGGCTACCCGGCGGGAGACCGGCCCGGCACCGAACGCTACGGTTTGCGGCCGACCCCGCCGAAGATCCCGAACTTGGTGATCTGCGCGTCCGGTTCCGGCCGCCACTCGGAGATGGTCACCAATCCCGGCTCGACCAGCTCGAATCCGTCGAAGAAGCTGAGCACCTGTCGATACGGACGCAGGTTGAGCGTCGCGGTGGCGTTGCGGTACACGGCCACGGCTTCCGTTGTGTCGTGCATGGCTGTGTCGCCCGTTCCGTGTGTGAGCGCCAGCCAGCTTCCGGAGGGCAGCGCATCGCGTAGCGTCGCGACGATCTGTGCCGGTTCCTCGAGATCGGTGATGAAGTGCAGCACGGCGACCAGCAGCACGGCCACCGGCTGGCCGAAGTCGATCACTGACTTGACGACCGGATTCTCGAGCAGGGCAACCGGATCGCGCAGATCCGCGAGCGCGAACCCGGTGCCGTTCGCTCCGGTCAGCCGTGCCTGCGCGTGAACGCCGACGATCGGATCGTTGTCGATGTATGCGACACGGGCATCGGGGGCGATGGCTTGCGCGACCTCGTGCGTGTTGGGTGACGTCGGGATGCCGGTGCCGATGTCAATGATCTGCCGCGCTCCGCTCTCGACGACGGCTCGCACCGCGCGGCGCATGAAGGCCCGGTTGGCGCGGATCGCGTCGCGGATCCGCGGCGAGGCGGCCAGGGCCCGTTCCGCCGCGTCCCGATCGACCTCGTAGTTGTCCCGGCCGCCGAGCCAGTAGTCGTACATGCGCGCCGGATGCGGCCGTCCGGTGTCGATCTCGGAGGCCGAGAAACCGCGGTCGCTCATGGGCTGTGCTCCATTGCTCGGACGCTGTACCCGGATCCCTGCCGGCGCAGGGGGATTTCGCATCTTCGCACACGTGGCTGAAGCTCGGGCGCGCCGGTCGGCGCAGGCCGGCGCGCCCGAGGTCATTGCGGCGCCGGGCTCAGCGCGGGCTCGGCCGAATCCCCGTCCAGCCGGGTCACGTCCCGCCGCGCCTTTGCGGCCCAAGCCTGCCCAGGCAAGACGCCTCCGAACAGGCAAAGGCGCTTCTCCATGGGCCGTCGGAACAGCTCGGTAGTAGCCGCGCTTAGTTAGTCAACTTTCCTAATGTAGCAACGCAACGGCAGAGTACGACCGCGCCCAGACCGGGTCAATACCCGGGGTGCCGATATGCGCGACACGCATAACCACTGATGAACCGGCACGCGGCTGGGGCTCCGGGTGCCGCGCGATCGATCAGATTGGTCCGCCGGGACCGGTAGCCTGTCGGACACGGCCATCCGGCCGCCGCATGTCAGCTCACGAAGGAGAACCAGGCCGTGACCGACCGGTTCGATACCGCCGCGATCCGCAGCCGGGTGCTCGACGCCTGGGCGACCGCCCCGGTGCGCTTCCGCGAGGACGCGAACCTCGAAGAGGACCTGGTCCTCGGCGCTTACCGGGACCGCGTCGTGATCGAGCTGGCCCAGAACGCCGCCGACGCCGCGACCCGCGCCGGGCGCACCGGCCGCCTGCGCATCATCCTCGAGCAGCCGCCCGGCCATCCCGCGACGCTGGTCGTGGCCAATACCGGCAGCCCGCTCGACGCCGCCGGCGTGGTCAGCCTCTCCACCCTGCGCGCGTCGTCAAAGCGCGACGAATGGGATCCGGGCAGCGATCCCGCGACCGACGACGTGCCCACCTCGGGTGGAACCGTCGGCCGATTCGGCGTCGGGTTCGCCGCGGTCCTCGCGGTCAGCGACGAACCGGCGGTGCACTCCCGGCACGGCTCGGTGCGCTTCTCCACCATCGACGCCCGCGCGGCCGTCGAGGACATCTCCGTCCGCAGCCCCGAACTCGGCCTGGAACTGCGCCGCCGCGAAGGCCGCATCCCCGTGCTGCGCCTGCCGTATCCGACCGACGGTCAGCCGCCGCAGGGCTATGACACGGCCATCATCCTTCCGCTGCGCGACAGCGCCGCCGAAGAGCTGGTCCGCAGGCTGCTCACCGAGATCGACGACGCGTTGCTGCTCGCCCTCCCGCAGTTGTCCGAGATCGTCGTCGAGGTGGACGGCGCCACACGCACGCTCAGCTCCCGCCGCGGCGGTGATCACGAATGGGTTATCGGCGACGGGTCCCGCACCACCCGCTGGCGGCTCGCCCGCGCGCACGGCGCGCTCGACCCGCTGCTGCTCGCGAACCGGCCGGTCGAGGAGCGCGCGCGGCCGTACTGGTCCGTGACCTGGGCGGTTCCGATCGGCTCCGACGCGGACGGCGCAGTGGAAAGTGGCGCGGCGACCGAACCGCGTCGCCCGCAGACCGTCCCGGTCGTGCACGCCCCGACTCCCACGGACGAACCACTCGGCCTTCCGGCGCTGCTGATCGCGTCGTTCCCGCTGGATCCGACGCGCCGTCATGTCGCGCCCGGGGAGCTGACGGACTATCTGCTCGACCGGGCCGCCGCGGCGTACGCGGACCTGTTCGCGCAGTGGCCCGCGCGCACGCCCGACCTGCTGCGCCTCGTGCCCGGTCCGGTCGCTGAGGGCGCGCTTGACGCGGCCCTGCGCGAGCGCATCGCGCGCCGGCTGCCCGAGACCCCTGCTCTGCCCGCCGCAGACGGCAGCCGGGAGCTGCTGCGACCGAAGGACGCGACCGTCATCGTGCCCTGCGACGAAGCGCTGGTCACCGCGGTCGTCGACGTGATCCCGGGACTGCTGCCGGCCGGCTGGGAACGCGACACCATCGCGCTGACCGCGCTGCGCGTGCGCAGGCTGGACCTGGCCGAGCTGGTCGAGATCCTGGCCGCGTTGCGCCGCGAGCCGTCCTGGTGGGGCCGCCTCTATGCGGCCCTGGACGGCCTCGCGGGCTACGACCCGGGCGCCCGCGAAGCACTGACCGCGCTGCCGGTCCCGCTTGCTGACGGGCGCACCGTGCGCGGCGCCGCCGGAACGCTGCTGCCGGGCGATACCTCGTCGGGCTCCGCGCTCTACGGCAGTGCCGGGCTCGATGAACTCCGCCTCGACACGCTGCGCCCGCTCGGCCTGCGCGTCGTTCACCCGGCGGCCCTTGGCCCCGGCTCCTATGCGCTGCTCGAACGGCTCGGCGCCCAGCCGGCCAACCCGCGCGCGATCCTCGCCTACCCGGCCCTGCGCGCGGCGATCGCCGCCGCGCGTGACGACCTTCCGCAGGCGGACCCCGAGAATCTCGCTCACCCGGGCGCGATCGCCGAAGCCGTATTGACCCTCGTGCGGGCCGCCGAGCCACGCCCCGACGAGCGATTCGGCCTTGACAGCCTCCTGCTTCTCGATGATCAGGGCACGTATACCCAGGCCCGCGAGCTGCTGCTGCCCGGCTCACCGCTCGCCGAGGTCGTCGAATCCGCGTCGTTCGGCCGGGTACACGCCGATTGGGTCCGCCGCTGGGGAGCCGACACGCTGCGCGCGGTCGGCGTCCTCGACACGTTCACGCTCGTGCGCACCACCGACGTGCTGCTTGATCCGGACGGCGTCGACCGTGAACTGCTGGAGCTGGACGGCTTCGAGGACTGGCTGGACGACGTGCGCGACCTGCTGCCCGCTGGTCAGCGCGACGCACCGCCGGTCGCCCCCGAGCTGACGGCCGTACGTGATCTGGAACTGGTCGCGCCGGGCCGCTGGTCGGCCGCGCTCGACCTGCTCGCCGGGTCCGGCCTGCGCGCCGCGATCACCCAGCCGATCAGGGTGCTGACCGGAGACGGGCACTCGCTGCGTCTGCCCTCGTATACGTCCTGGTGGCTCAGCCGCCATCCGGTGCTCGACGGCCGCTGCCCCGCAGGCCTCGCCACCGGCGGCGGCCCGCTGCGCGGCCTCTACGATCAGATCCCTGACTCAGCTGACGCTGCCGGCGCTTCCAATGCCTCCGATGCCTCTGGCGCCTCCGATGCCCGCGGTGCCTCCGGCGCTGACGCTTTCGCAGGCGACGCTGCCGCCTCGGGCTTCACACACGACGCGACCGAAACCATCCCTCCCCGTGCCCCTCGCCCCGACGACAAACACCAACCCGACGCCCTCCGCCTTCCGCCCGACTTCCTCATCGGCCTCGGCGTGCGCACCACCCTCGATGCGCTGCTCGCCGCACCAGGGGGCCCCGACGAGCTGCTCGACCGCCTTGCCGACCCGGACCGCGAGGTCAGCGCCGCGCAACTGGTCGACCTTTATAACGCCCTCGCTGATGTCCCAGAAGACCGAGTCGCCCCGCCGTCCGTGCTCCGCGCCCTCCTGACGGGCAGCTCCGCGCACGAGGACCGCAGCCCGATCCTCGCCGACGCGGCAGACGTCGTGGTCATCGATACCCCCGACTTGCTTCCCCTCCTGGGCGACAGGCCGTACCTGCCCGTCCCGCCGCGCACCGCGGACCGGCTCGCCGACCTGCTCGACCTGAGCCTCGCCTCTGAACTCGTCGAAGGACGCGTCACCTCCGAGGGCGAGCGCCAATCGGTCCCGGACGTCGTGCTGGACCTGCTGCCCGAGGCGCCCGAGACCTACCTCGAGCACGAGGAACTGATCCTCGACGACGGGATCGAGACCGACTGGCGCGTCGTGGACGGTGAGGTGCACGCGTCGACCTTCGACGGCTTGGCGCGCGCCCTGGCCTGGGCGGCGGGGCGGTGGGATCGCAGGCATCTGATCGCCGCGCTGCTGGCTGAACCCGAACGCGCCGACGAACTGGCCGCCGAGGCCTACTTCGAGTAGAGCGCGCCGATTACACACACGTACGCCCTGCGGACCTGACCCATCCTCACCAGGTCCGCAGAGCGCCTCGACTTCCGCCTCCGCCTCCGCCTCGATCGTTCCCACAGCCTCACCACCCCCCCACCAGCACACTCACCCAAAGTGCGTCCGTGGCCGCTCCTCCAGCACCCCGTCCACGTACAGATCGACCTTCTCGTTATAGAACGAGGCCAAGCCCGCGATCTTCTGCGACTCCGGCAGCGGCGTGCGGTAGAACCACACCACGTCCTCATGCACAGCCGTCCCGGTATCCACGGACCAATACCTGGCGGTGCCCTTGTACGGACAGCTGGTCTGCGTCGACGACGGTCGCAGCAAGTCCATGCGGATGTCGGTCAACGGCAGGTAATAGCGCGGCGGCAACCCGGTCTCGAACAGGATGCGCGGCTGGTGGCTGTCCGCGACCGTCACGCCGTCGATCTCCACTCGGATGTGCCGCGAACTGGCGAGGATATCCACGCGCTTGTAAGGGTCGCGCGGATGTACGTAGATCGGCTCATCCTCCTCGAACCACTCGCTCATCGCGGCGAAGTCGAGCCGCACCAGCCCGCGCAGCGCCTCCAACGGCGAGTCGGGAAACAGCCGCGCCGCCTCCGCCGCCCGCGCCCCATCGACCACCACGTCGTACAGTTGGGCCTCGCCACGGCTCGGTGAGCGCTCCGTGCGCCCGGTCGGCTCCAGCTTCGCCCGCACGTCCTCAGCCGGCAGGTAGTACGTCGGGTAGTACGGCGCCTCCCAGACCAACCGGGGATGCGTCGTGTCCGCCACCAGCGCGCCGCCGAGGTAAACGCGCACCCGCTTGCGCCCTTCCTCGACCCGCACCCGACCGCGGTTGTCCTGGCTCATCTCGCCCTCTTCTCCGCTCGGTCTTGCCCCTGGAACACTCCGTTCCCTCAGCGAGCAAGCCGCCCCCAGAATTCCGCCGACGGCCCGCGACGCGCCGCTGGACCGCGCCGATACCGTGTGCACAACCCCTTCCGATCTTTGGTATTGTTCTCCACGTCAACGCGGCACCGGACAAACCGGGTACCCGTTTGGCGCACCCGGTCCGGGTGGCGGAATGGCAGACGCGCTAGCTTGAGGTGCTAGTGCCCGTTAAGGGCGTGGGGGTTCAAGTCCCCCCTCGGACACCAACATTAGGCACATGACGTTCGGGCCGGGATCTCAAACCCGGCCCGTTTTGTGTTTCCAACTCTACGTCTAATCTTGTCCGCTGGATCGGCGTCGGCGAGGACTTTGACCAGGTCTCCGAGAGCTGTG
>DASUAR010000003.1:0-16060 GCA_035763685.1 Actinocrinis sp.
AATACCCACGGACGCTCTTTCGGGCGAACCGGTCTGTTGCAATTCCAGTGCCACTGGGGGGCAGCGCCAGCTCGGACAGTGAACGGAGTCCGCGATGACCGACCAAGCCGATGGCGATCCAGCCTGGCTTAGAGACTTCCCTTGGCTTGGTGGAATAGCCCCGCAGTGGGTGCAGCAGCAACGTGAGCAATATCTGCGCCGCCAGGAGGAAGAGCGCACGCTGCGCGAGAAACAGCGCCTGCTGATGCAGCAGTGGGCCGCTTACGACGCCCAGCAGCATGCTGTCTTGCAGGGTCACGTGGACGTCACGAACACCGGCCGCCATGTCGCGATCACCGACCCGTCCGCGCAGCGCACCGCCGCCCCGTCCGGCGCGACCCGCTCGGCTCTCGGACCCGGAGCGGGCCCGGCCACCGGCAGCCGCCCCGGTTCGGTCTCCAGCACCGGCTCACACCGCGCCGTGCGGCCGGACGTGACGGCCACCGGTACCCACCGGGCCGTCAGGTCGGATGTGACGGCCACCGGCACGCATCGCGCGATCAGGCCGGACGTGACCAGCACCGGGACGCATCGTGCGATACCGCGTCAGATGAGCCCGGAGACGGAGGAGTTCGGCGCGACGACGGGCAGTTACGTGGCCGCGCCCCCGGACCGCTTCGCGATACCCGAGCGGCCCGGCCTGACCCAGTGGTGGGTCGACCCGGCGAAGGCGTGGACCTACGCGCGCCCGGCTCTCTCCCGGCACGCGCTGGCCGGGGTGCTGGTGCTGCTGGCCTTCGCCGGCGGCGCCGAGGTGATCTTCCTGTGGTGGCTGCAGACCCCGGCCTCGCGGCTGCAGCACCTGGGCGACGAATACATCATGGGCGCGCAGCTCACCGGCCTGCTCGGCGCGTACCTGCTGCTGATCGAGGTCGCGCTGATGGCGCGGATCCCGTGGCTGGAGCGGCGGATCGGCTCCTGGCTCGCGACGCTGCACCGCGGGCTCGGCGCGTACCTGATCGTGCTGCTGGCCGCGCACACCGCGCTGGTCATCGTCGGCTACTCGATGAGCCTGCAGGCGAAGCCGAGCGACGTGGTGAAGTCCATCTTCGGCACGTATCCGTACGTGCTGATGGCGACCGGCGGCTTCGCGCTGCTGATCGCGATCGGCGTATCGTCGATCAAGCACTTCCGGCTCAAGCTCGGGTACGACCGCTGGCACAGCCTGCACCTGGTCGCCTATCCGGCCGCGGTGATGGCGTTCTTCCACCAGATCTTCCTGGGCGCGCAGTTCACCCGGAACGAGTACGCCAAGGACACCTGGATCGCCATGCACGTGGTGGTCGCGTCCGCGATCCTGCTGTACCGCGTGTGGGTTCCGGTCAGCCGGACGCTCAAGTACCGGCTGCGCGTCGTCGGCGTCGTCGTCGAGTCGGCGGACACGATCTCCATCTACGTCGGCGGCGTGAACGTGGACCGGCTCGGCGCGCAGGCCGGGCAGTACTTCCGCTGGCGCTTCCTCGGCCGCGGCCTCTGGTACCAGACGCACCCCTTCTCGCTGTCCGCCGCGCCGACGAACGGGGTGCTGCGCCTGACGGTCAAGGGCGTCGGCAACTACACGCGCAGGCTCAAGCGCCGCATCCGGCCCGGTATTCGGGTCATCGCGGACGGCCCGTACGGCGCGTTCACCGCGGAGTTGCGCCGTCGGCAGCGGGTGCTGCTGGTCGGCGGTGGCGTGGGCGTGACCCCGCTGCGGGCCATCGCGGAGGCGCTGGACGGCGGCCCCGGCGACGTGATGTTCCTTCAGCGCGCGTCTTCGGCGGCGGATCTGCTGATGGCGGACGAGCTGGAGAAGATGGACGCGGACGGCCGGCTGATTTACGTGCCGGTGCTCGGAAAGCGCGGCAAGACCCCGCGCGAGGATCCGATGGCTCCGCACCGATTGCGCGAGATGGTGCCTGATCTGGATGAGCGCGAGGTGTTCATCTGCGGCTCGCCGGCGATGGCGCGCTCGACGATCAGAAATCTGCGCAAGGCGGGGATCTCCTGGCGCCGGATCCATACCGAGCTGTTCGACTTTTGATACGTCACAACGCAAGGCGCCGGGGACCGCGAACGGTCCCCGGCGCCTCTGCATTGCGCCTAACTTCCGCTACACCTGCCGCAACTCGACCACGAGCGACTGCCCCGGCTTGTCCACCAGCTGCGGCGCCGCCAACCCCGCCATCGACAAGAGCTTGCCGGGGAGCACGAGCGGCTGGTCTTGCGACGCCCACCGCGGCCAGGTCTCGCGGGCCGCCGACACGACCGGCAACACCGTCAGCTCGTAATCAGCCTGCGGATTCAGTCCGGGGAACCGCAGGGCCGCGGCGTGCTCGAACGTCGAGGTTTCCAGCTGTACGTAAGCGAAGAGCGCGTGTGACCGGTCCTGCGAGACCACGCCGTGCAGCCACGCGGCCGGGTCCGGATGGTCCGCGCGCACGATCTCGCCGGAGTGCAGCAGCGGCCGCAGCCGCTTGTACTGCGCGATCCAGTCGGCGAGCCGGCCCAGTTCGTGCTCGTCCCAGCCGGTGATGTCGGATTCGATGCCGGCGTGCCCGAACAGCGCGGTGGCCGCCCGGAACGACAGCTCGGTGGCCCGCGTGCTCACGTGCGCGGGGGAGGAGCCGATGTGCGCGCCGATCAGCTCGTAGGGAATCAGCAGGCTGGTCCAACGCTGGATGGACTGCCGCTCGATCGGGTCGATGTTGTCCGAGCCCCAGACCCGGTCGGTGTGCTCCAGCACGCCCAGGTCCACCCGCGCACCGCCCGAGGAGCAGGACTCGATCTCAAGGCCGGGGTGCCGCGCGCGCAGTTCGTCGAACAGCCGGTAGACGGCCAAGGTCTGCGCGTGCACGCCGGGAACGCCGTCGTGCAGCGGCTCGGCGATGTCCCGGTTGTGATCCCACTTGATGTAGTCGATCCGGTACTCGCCCACCAGCGAATCGAGCCGCTCCAGCAGGTAGGCGAAGGCTTCCGGCCTCGCCACGTCGAGCACCTGCTGGTTGCGGTGCTCGGCCGGCAGGCGCGCCGGATCGGCCAGGAACCAGTCGGGGTGGGCCCGGGCCAGGTCCGAATCAGGGTTCACCATCTCCGGCTCGAACCAGAGCCCGAACTGCATGCCGTGCTTGCGCACCCGCTCCACCAGCGGATGCAGACCGTTCGGCCAGACGGTTTCGTCGACGTACCAGTCGCCGAGCCCCGCGTTGTCGGTCCTGCGGTGCCGGAACCAGCCGTCGTCGACGACGAAGCGTTCAACTCCGACCGACGCCGCCTTGTCCGCGAGGTCCAGCAGGCGATCGAGCGAGTGGTCGAAGTAGACCGCCTCCCAGATGTTGAGCGTGACCGGCCGCGGCGTGACCGGGTCCACCGCGCGCGCCCGCAGCTTCCGGTGCAGCCGCAGACTCAGCTCATCGAGCCCTGAGTCACCGGATACGAAGTACACCCACGGGGTCTGATACGTCTCCCCGGTCAGCAGCCTGATCTCGCCGGGCTCGAGCAGCTCGCCGCCGCCGAGCACCGCGCCGCCGTCCGCAAGCCGCTCGAGATACTGCACGTGGTTGCCGCTCCACGCGGTGTGCACGCCCCAGACCTGCCCGGACCGGAATCCGAACCCGCCGGTCCCGGCGATCAGCGGCCCGGCGTCGAATCCGGTGCGCCCGCGCCGGTTCTCGCGCACCCAGGCGCCCTGCCGCACGGCGGCTCGCTGCGGCGAGCGCTCACGGGACCAGCGGCCGCTGAAGTCGAGCACCTCGACGGCCTGTGCGGGCACCGGCATCAGCGCCGCGAGCCGGTCGAGCAGGTAGGGGAGGGCGCCGGTGTTCGTGACCGCGTGCCGGATCCTGAGCACCCCTTCTCGGCTCAGTTCCAGCTCGCTCTCCAGCGCGAGCCCCGCCTCGGCGTCCGCCGCCCGAACCAGGATCGTTCCGCCGCCGCCGGGTCCGTCGTCTGCACCTGCCACCGCCACCGGCTCCGTCAGCACGAATCGCAGCGGTCGCCAAGCCCCGTCCTCCCAGTGCCCGCTCAGCGCTGGTCGTCCGTACCACCCCGCGCCCTGCGAAGGGATCAGCGGATGCGCAGGTCCGGGCCGGCTCAACGCGAGTCGCGCGGAGCCGGAGCCGTGGTCGCCGCCGCCGTCCGCGGGCAGCCCGAGGTCGGCGCCCCAGTACAACACCTCCGGCAGCCCGGAGCCGGAGGCGGCGAGCACCAAGCCCACTCCGCCGCCCGAAAGCGAGATCAATCCAGCTCCGGCCGCGCCCACTGCAGCCTCACGCGATTCGTCCACGGCGCTCTCAATTCCAACATTTGTCAACGTGAACCGACGAGTTCATCCTAGGGACCGCGCAGAACCGGACGCAATGGCTTGCTCTGAGCGTGCCCATCCCGACCTGCGGCAATCTTCTCCTCCCGCGCCGAGTGCGCACCCAACGTATGCGCCCTCGCGCACATCGCCCACGCCGGGAAGCCTGCGCCGCACTTCGGTCATGAACTCAAGCTGCGCCTGATAAAGCGCGTCGAGCTGTTCGCCTGCTTCGACCTTCCCCGCACCCTCCTGCGTCCGCCATGCCCTCGCTGCTGTCCGTCAGATTCTGCGTGCGGTTGGCGGAAGGAGGACGTATGAGGATATTCAATCGCGCGACGGCCCTTGCCACCCACCTGCTTGACGAACCTTGGCAGCAAGCGGCGGACGGGTCGCGCCGCGGGCTCGATCGCGACGCTCGAGTGTCTCCAGCGGGCCGACCTTCAGCATTCAGGTGTCGGCGGCACGGATCTTCCGGAAGCCCTCGCGATACCGCAGCCGGAACGGCCGGATCGTCCGAATCCCGCCGGTTGACCGGACTCAGGAGTGATCCAGCGGACGCGCTGCGACCGGGGCGTCGAGTTCAGGGGCAGGAGTACGCGAACGTAGTGGACGCGCTGAGCCGGCTCGGGCTCAGCACCTCGAGTGTGGCTGTCGCGTTCATGGAGCCGCGACCATGGAACGACCACAGCAGCACGACATGCACGTCCGTCGCCCCCTTCGTCGTCTGCTGGCGAAGCGTGTCCGAGGCGGTTCCGTCGCTGCGGCGCCAGCGGTACGTGATCGTGCCGTCGGCGCCGTTGATGTGGATCGTGGCGGTGACGGTCGCGGTTCCGTCGCAGGCAAGGCTCGGCGACGCCGCGCGGACCGCCGCATCGGTCACCGTCAGCGAGGAGCCGGAGCGCTGCCACAGGAGAATCGCGAGCACGGCGATGAGGACGAGAATCGGCAGGAGCCAGCTGATCAGCCGGCGGCGCTGACGCCGGCGGGCGGCGTCGCCGTCGACGGGCTGAGCCTCGCCGCGCCAGATGGCAGCGGCCTGACTCAGGTCTGCGGTCCTCGCCGGGACGGGAACGCCCGGCCCGAAGCGAAGCAGTTCGCCGGCCGTCGGAGCATCGAGCTTGATCGTGGGCTGATTCGCCGTGTTCGGGCCGGGCAGCGACAGCGTCGGCGGCGCCATAGGCGCGGTGTGTGCGATGGGCACGGTGGGTCTCGCAGGCACGGCGGGCGCCATGGGCATGGTCGGCGCCGTGGGCGGAGTCCAGGGCTGCTGGTCCTGGTGCCCGTCACTGGTCATGAGATCTCGCAACTGGCGGCTAGGACGGTTGCCGTGGACCCGTTGCCGCGGGCGGCGGCGGGTTTCGTGGAGACGCTCAAGCCCCAGTACACGCCCTGAGTGCCGAAGCTCTTGAAATAGGCCGTCGAATTGACGAAGTCGGTCCGGCCCTTCGGGATGGTGATCGCGTCGGTGCCGATGGAATGCTGCGCGCCGTTCGCATCCGTGTAGTACCAGGAGAGGTAAAGGGTTCCCGTGGCGGCGCCGTCCGACGTCACGTCCACGATCGCCGAGGCTCCGTGGTTGCCCGAGCATCCGTACTTGTTGATGGAGACCGAGCGCACGTGGAGCACTGGAGGCGGCGGGGGCGGTGATGACGACACCGCGGCCGGGCTCGTGGCGGCGGTTGAGGGCTGCGACGTCTGAGCCGCGTCTGCGGACGGTGAGCTGGAAGGCGCTCCTGCCGGCGCGGACGCCGAACTCGATGGTCCGTGCACGTCCGCCGCGGGCGTCGCGGAATTGGAGCCCGCCGGCCCCGGTCCGCCCTCCGGCGTCGGCGCCACCGATGTCGTCGCACCGCTGGTGGCGCCGTACCCGGCGGCCATGGTGCCCGGACCGGCGCCGCCGCCGCCATGGGAAGCCGCGGCGACTGCGGCCAAGCTCCCGACCACCGCACCCGCGACCACCATGCTGATCACCGCCTTGGCGGCCCGACCGCGCAGCCGGTGGCGGCGGGGCCGGGATCCACGAGCTGACTTAGTAGCCTGATTCTCACCCTTCGGCGCCGATCCGGGGCCGAGGTCGGTCGTCGCCAGGTCGGTCGAGGCGGACGGAACGCCGGGAGGGCCGCCGAGCAGCAGCAGGGGAAGCATCGCGACCAGCGTCGCCAGCTTGCGCTGTCCCCGTTCCTCCCAGTCCTCGCCGAATCCTGCGCGCGCCAGGTCTTCAAGCGCCTCGACGAACGCGGCGGCGCTGGCCGGCCGTTCCTGCGGCGACTTGGCTAGTCCACTGCGGACCAGTGGCCTTACGCGTTCGGGCGCCAGCTCATCGGGAATCGGCGCCTGCGTGTGCTGGATCATCAGCTCCAACACGGTCGTGCCGCTGTACGGCCGATCGCCGGTGACGCACTCGAAAAACGTGGCTGTCGCCGCGTAGACGTCGGCGCTGGGCCGCGCAGGTTCGCCGGAAAACTGTTCGGGAGCCATGTAGACCGGCGTGCCCGCGGCCGCGCCGGTGTCGCCCGAGCGCGCGGCGATACCGAAGTCGACGAGCTTTGACACGCCCTGCGGTGTCACCAGGACGTTCTCGGGTTTGTAGTCGCGGTGCACCACGCCGGTCTCGTGCGCGGCGGCCAGGCCCAGAAGGGAGCCCTTGAGCACGACCAGCGCCGCTTCCGGAGTCGTGGCCCCCTCTGCGCGCAGCAGTTCCCTCAGCGCGACGCCTTCGACCGGTTCCATGACGATCGCGGCGCCGTGCTCGCTCTCCACGTACTCGTAGAGCCGCGCCACGTGCGGCGAGTCCAGCCCGCCGAGCAGCACGGCCTCGCTGCGGTATGCGGTGCGGAAATCAGGCGCCGAATGCAGGTCGCGAACCAAGTACTTGATCGCGACCGGCGTGCCGGTCGCCTCGTGCCGGGCCAGCATGACCCGTCCGGTGGCGCCGGAGCCCAGTTCGCGCTCGTGCCGGTACCCCGGAAGGGTCCAAACCGCCATATCAGCGGTGTCATTCGCCGAATCCATGGACAATCCCCCCAGAAGCGGCTGTTGATACCGCGTCCTTGTCAAGCTGAGTCATCGTAGCGATGGTCGCGCACGCGCCGGAAGGGCGCGCGCCCTTCCGGCCCTTTCGGGCAGCCGGTGACGCATCGCTTTCCGCCGCGAGTCAGTAGCCTGTTTCCATGGATTGGGTCACGCCGATAGGGACGGCACTCGGTGCGGCGGCCGGCATCGGATCGGCGGTCGTGACGGAGCGTGCGCGGTGGTCGCTCGGCCGCAACGACCGCAAGCGTGAGGCGCTCAAGGCCGCGTATATCGCGTACTTGACGAACATGACCAAGGCCGGCGAGCAGGTGTGGCACGCTTCCCGCGAGCGCCCGCCCGGTTGGCAGGACACGATCATGACGGCGTTGCGCGATCACGACGTGCAGGCGGCGAGGTTCTCACTGATGCTGGAGGCCACGGCGAGCGTCAGGGAACAGGCCGAGAACTACTTCGACTGCTTCATCGCGTGGCGGAACGTCGCGCAAGAGGGCGCGCGCCGCGGTGAACCCGCCTTTGACGAAGCGTGGCTTGCGTACCGCTCAAGCCGCAGCGCATTGCAGGACGTCATGCGCCCGACGCTCGGCAGCATCGGCTGACCCGCGCCGCGCCACTCACCGCGCCTGCCTGCCGCGCTGCCCCGCGCGGGCCGCCGAGCGAGCCGCAGGACCGCGCGCAGCTGTGCAGGGCGCCTATGCGGCATAGCCCTTTCTCATCGTCATGACGGTCACCATGGCACGGGACAAGCTCGCGGGCCGGCTGACGGGCACTTCTAGCACGAGAGCCCGGACCCATGTCAATGCCCGGACTCTCCGCCGTGTTCGTGCCGGTCACTTCCGGCAACGGGATCAGCTCGTCGCTGTCGGGGTGGCGTGCGTGTTCGTCGGTGCGCACGACGGCCAGGAAGGCGTGGGCGAGCATGGCCATGATCACCGGTGGCCGCCTCCGCTCATGCGGGCAATCTAAGAGGGCTGATCACGGGAGGGGTCCGCGATGCTGGGGCTGCTCGGTTTCTACGACGAACTCGCCAAAGACCCCGGCCAGCCCAACGGGTCCGTGCGCGACGCCGTCCAGCCTGCCGGAGAGCCGGACGAGGCGGACCTGGTGGCCTACTTGGACGCCGGCCACGTCCTGATCGACGTCATGGAGTCCAGCCCCGACGCGATCACCGGAGTCGGCCACCGCCACTCCCGCGGCTGCTCAGCGCCGGTCACCGACGGAGTCTGGCTCTGGCGCCGGGACTTCCCGCACTACGTGGAAACCCACCACGTCCTGCTCCCCGCCGCGTTCCTCGAGCATGTACGACACCTGAACTACCGCATGCCCGCCCTCGTCAGCGCGCAGTTCGCTGCCCACTACAACGAGACCATGCCCATCATCGGATGGGACGCGGCCGTCCCCTGGCGATCGACCACGCCTGTGCTCGAACCCGAACCGCCCACCATCGTGAGCAAGACGCAGTTCGACGCCGCGACACTGGCTCAGCAGCGCAACCGACCCGACGGCAAGTGGGCCAAGCCCCGCAAGCCGAGAAGAACATGACGCCAACCAGCACAGTCACGATCTACGGCTGGAGTACCAAACCGCCAGCAATCCAAACCGGTCCGGGCGGGTGCTTACGAGAAGGGCGTCCGGACCCGGAGGCTGTTCGGGCGATTTTCGCCCCCAGCCCTCACCGTTTCCCTCGACCCATTGCGTCGCGGACATCCCGTCGAACACGATGCGTGGTCTCTGCTCCAACTGGACGGAGTGTGCAGAGAGAACTCGAAAACAGCCCCCTCGCCGGGGGAGTGCTTCGGGGCCAGCGCGGCGTACGGTCGGATCATCCTCGGGGCGGATGCCGTCATCGTCGTTCCCGTCTACCGTCGCGGTAGTTCAGCGGCGGAAAGGATGCTTCGATGGCTGATGCCCAGATGCGGTCGGCGTGCAGGGTTGGCCGGTGGCTGGCCGAGGCCGGTGTCATCGGCGCGATAGGCGGTGTCATCTGCTGGTGTCTGGACAAGGTGCTGCTCGGATTCTTCGCTCCCGACAGCTACGGGTTGTTCGTGTTCTTCGCCGTCGTGATCGTGCTTGTCTGCGTGGCGGTCCTCATCGGGTTGGCCCTGGTCGTGCGGATGTCGGCCCGAGCCCGGCTCGCAGTTGGATCGCGGGCATCGTGGTGGACTGCGGCAGCGGTATGCGGGGTCGGCTGGCTGCCGTGGTTCACGCCGGACGAGGTCCGCGTGGGGCTGACGCTGCGACTGGCGCTGGGCCCGGCGACCCTGGCCGCCGCGGCGTGGTTCGTGGCCGTCGCGGCCGGCGCCGTCGGCTCGCGCGCCACACGCTGCGCGGCTGCGGCGGCTCTGGTGGCGGTGGCGGTGCTGTGGCTGCCGATGCGCGGCTCCGTCGTGGGCTCGGCGACCGCCGCGGCGCTGCAGCAGCGCGCGGTCCCGTCGTCGATGGCGCTGACTGTTTCCTGGCCCGGCTACGTGCCGGACAAGTACACGCGGGTCGGCGACAGTGTCCGACTTCAATACGACCTCGAAGTGCTGTTCCCGTGCCCGGACTGTGGCAGTTCGGGTGTCCTGACGGTCGGCCCGGCTACGACCGGCCCGTGCACGATACCCATGGCCCTGGCGGATGGACGCACTGCCGCGCCCACCGGCAGCTGCCGTGAGGTCGCCCCGGGGACGTGGGCCCGGGAGACCAGCGACACCGGCTGTGACGTGCTGCAAATCCACGCAGACCGGATGATCGAGATCTACGAGGACGACTGCCCCGGATCACCGATCCTCCTGCGCATTCTGCACAGTCTGCGACCCGCCGACTCCGCCGAAATCCTCGACCGGACGTGACGCCGATATCAAAGGTCATATATCAGCGGCCGGTCGTGTTGCGAGAGGTCGTGTTGTCCCGATGCGGGCAGAGTGTTGAAGTTTTCGAGGGTCAGATCGCAGTCACCAGACGCTGCCCGAAAGGTAGCAGGGCAAGCGAGCCACCGGCGGCTATGTCCAGGCTGGTTCCGTGTCCGGTCACGGGACTTCCGTGGACGCACTGGCCGAGCGAAGCCGAACGAAACTGACGACCGATCGCAGAGCCCCGGGCCGACACGTGCGGTCACTGGCGCGCTATTTCCGGCTCACCGTGTCGGCGATCCCGATCACGAAGCAGATCAGGACGATGCTTGTCGTCGGCAGCCAGACGTCAAGTCGCCGCGGTGGATATGAGCGCGCGAGATCCTGCGCCTGGGGCGACGTCGGGCTGACGCCCATCGCGGTGGCCTTGCGCCGCAAGGCCGTGTAGCGAAAATTTTGAGTGACGCCCATCGCCAGGATGACGAACCCTAGGCCGATGAAGAGCAATGTCGTGAAAAGGAGCAGAAACGAGTTCGAAACCGTATAGCCAACGACGGCCATCGCGGGCACCCAGAGCACGAACGGAACGAGCGCCGCATCCATCAGCGTTCGGCTGGCATACCGCCTCGCGGTGAACAGTCGGGCGAAGCTGAGCTGTTCACCGCGAGCCGCCTGACGGCACATCTCGATCATCTCGGTCTGTCCGGGACGGTTCCGGACCTTGGCCTTCAGTTGCCCGAACCGTGCGGCGATCTCGAAATCCAGCAGCAACACGTCGTCGTCTCCAGGTCTCCTTCGGCCGGGCGTAGGCGCTCGCTCTCGCTTCGACAGGGTCACTGCGTGGACGGAGCGCGGAAGCAACAGGCAAACAGTACGGTGCCGCCGCACCGCCGTCACTGAGACGGATCGAACGCCCTATACAGCTCCGTCCAGGGGTTCCGGCTTCCTCCGGCGGCGTTGTCACCGACCGACACGCCGGAGCCGCCGACTCCCACGAACCGGTCGGTGAGAAGGCGACGGCTGGCGTGCCGGGCTTCCGGTTCCACGACCTCCGGCACACTGGGGCCACTGTCGCCGCGCAGACTGGTGCGACGCTCAGGGAGCTGATGAACCGTATCGGTCACTCGACCTCGCGCGCCGCGATCGTCTACCAGCATGCGGCGGACGGTCGTGACCAGAAGATCGCCGCCGCGCTGGACAAGCTGATCAAGAGCGAGCAGGCGAAGAAGCGGACGACTCGCAAGCGGTCCGGCCGTAAGCCGCCGACTGGCTGAGTGGCACGATCTGGCACGTAGCTGGCACGAGAGCCCCAGACCTATATCAAGACCTGGGGCTCTTTGCTGCTCCGGTGCTGGTCAATCGCGGTGGGCACAGACGGTCTCGAACCGCCGACCTCTGCTTTGTAAGAGCAGCGCTCTACCGCTGAGCTATGTGCCCGTTGGCCAGAGCCTATCGTGCGGGGCGGGGGGCGCTCAAAACCGCGGGCGGGTCATAGGGGTCACAGCCAGGCCTTGCCGGGACCGGGGCCCCAGCGCAGGCCCCAGTTGTAGTACTTGTCGATCTCGCTTTGGTAGCCGGAGAAGTAGCGCAGCTCGCGGTGGACCATCATCTCCGGGCCCTGGCGGCGGATCTGGGCGACGGCGCAGCTGCGGGCGCGGGTGGGGGCGGTAGGCGTGCCCTCGAGGCGGATTTCGAGGGCCGGTCCGGAGGTGGGGTAGATCGTGACGGTCGCGCCGGACCTGGTGAGGTCATCGGTGCCGCTGGCCACCATGACGAAGATCAGGATCCGCTTGAAGTGCGCGTTCTGATCCATGTTGATGAAGATGTTCTCGCCGGTGGACGAGCCCATGCGGTCGTCGCGGTCGAGGCGGATGAACGGGGCACGCGCGTAGTCGCCGCTGCGGCGGCCGACCGCCTGGATGACGCCGCGCTGGCCGTCGGTGAACTCGTAGAGGCAGCCGAGGTCCAGGTCGACGCCGCGGTTGGGATCGACTCCGGTCGCCTCGGTGCGCCTCGACGCGAGCAGCCCGCGCCGGGCGCCGCGTCCGCTGCCGCCCGTGGCCGCCGGGTTCCAGCGCAGGTTGACGCGCAGCGTGCCGGCGAGCGCGCCGTGCTGGGTGAGCGAAACCTGATTGGTCGCCGTGGACATGCCGATACGGCTGAACGGCGCCTCGCCGCCGCTCGACCAGTCGATCCCCGCCATGGCCGCCCCCTTTTCTGCTGATGAGCAATCAGTATCGCGCGTCGTGAAGGGGCGCGGGAGTGGAGCGCGGAGACGCGGCGGGGGCGTGGGGGAGCGGAGGACGGATCAGGATGGGTTCGGGACGGCAATGGCATCGAGGTACGACGAGAGCGGCCGCGCCTCGCTGATCGGGTTGACGACCGACCACTGCACGACGCCGTCCCGGCCGATCAGGAAGGAGCCGCGGCGGGCGCAGCCCTTCATCTCGTCGAAGACGCCGTACGCCCGCGCGATTTCACCATGCGGCCAGAAGTCCGAGAGCAGCGGGAAGCCGAAGTCCTCCTGCTCTGCGTAGACGCGCAGGGAGAACATCGGGTCGCAAGAAACTGCGAAGAGCGAGACCCCGCGTCCCTCGAACTCGCCGAGCGAGGACTGAAGCTCGCGCAGTTCGCCGCCGCAGATCCGGGAGAACGCGAACGGATAGAACACGAGGAGCGCTGGGCGCCGCTTCAGCTCCGCGGCGAGTGAGCGGTCCTCGCCGTGGTGATCGACGAGGGTGAAGTCGGGTGCGGGCGCGCCAACGACGGGGACGGGGGGTTGGGAGGGGGAGGGATGGGCGGAGGGCGCGGGGGAGGCGGAGCTAAGAGTCATGGTGGAGTGAGGTGAGGTTGGGGGCGGACAGGGAGAGTGGTGAGGAAGCGGAGGAGAGGAAGGAAAGCGGACAGGCGGCGGCGCGGGCGCGCGTGAGCGTCGCGGCTGACCGAGGGGCCGCGTACGTGGTCGCGGGCATGCGTCTTCGAAGCGCCGCCCTAAGGCGGCAACCGGATCACGCCGCCGCTGGGACGCGCCTAGGCGGGGCTCACCGCTTCCCGGCGCGGGCACGCGGCGCGACCAGATGGGTGCCCGCCCAGTCCCGGCCCGCGGATACCGAGCTGGTCTGGGACAGGCCCGCGGTTGGCGCGGCCTCGCCGATGTCGCTGGGCTCGATGTGGCCGGGGCGCCCGGCCTTCGGGGTGAGCAGCCAGATGTGGCCGCCGTCGGCGAGCGCCGTGAGCGCGTCCACCAGGACGTCCACCAGGTCGCCGTCGTCCTCTCGATACCACAGCAGGACGGCGTCGACGACGTCTTCGTAATCCTCGTCGACGAGTTCGGAACCGGTCACCAGCTCGATCGATTCGCGCAGCGCCTCGTCGGCGTCCTCGTCGTAGCCGATCTCCTGGACCACCTGGCCGGCGGTGAAGCCCAGCCGGGACGCGGCCTGCGATTCGGCTGACGCCTCGGGCGTCTCGCCGGGCAAGACCTGTGCAGGATCCGCGTGGTCCGCGGTCGCGCTCACGTAACTTCCCTCCAGTTTCGGGCTCGGGACCTGTCGGCCCGAGTGCGTTCTTCACGGATGACCCGGCGGAGTGCCGACGGGTTACCTTCCATCAGTAGTCCACACGTGCCGCGCCCCCGGCGCAAGTACCCTGCACCCTTCTGTGGATATCCGAGGTGCGACGGCCTCGCCGAGAGGCTTGTCGGCGAGCGAACGGCCTGGTGGGTAAAGAGAGGCGCGCCGACCGCGTGTGCAATGTCGGCGCGCCGTGTCGTCTCCTGCTAGTCGTGACTACCAGCCGACTCTTGTGTGTACGCGCCTGCTTGGGCGCACACCTCTCGTTGCCGTATGTGTCGAAGTGCTCGGCTCGACTACCGCGTCCGGCCCGGGGAAGACCAGACTCGTGTGTCCGTCGGGGAATTCGACCAGATAGGGCGGTGCGCCGTTGGCACCGCGGATCTCGATGATCCGGCCGAACTGGTCGTCCGAACCGATGTGGTTGGTGTGAATGTGGAGCCTGTCGCCGATCGATGCACGCATTCGAGCCGCCTCTCGCTGCGCTGATGGTGAGGGTGGTGCCGTAGGGCCGAGACCGTTTGATCACAGTCTTGTCCGGCGAGGTCCCCGGCGATGGTCATCCGGTAACGCCGCCGCTACGTACTGCCTTGCATTCCACCTCGAAATGCCGCGATTGCCAACCGGTCGAACGTCCTGTTGCTGGATTCGGGGTACAAGGTGGGCCGCTATGCGGGACCGGTAACGTATCCGGCCGCGCGAGTGCGGTACGGCGGATCAGATGCGTGACCGTCCGATGATCGGACTCGAGGGCTGCTCGTGCGCCCGTTCGGGCCCCGATATGTCCTGATTCACACTCGTTACTGCCGAGTAGAGATGACGCCACACCCTCCCGCAGTGGACGATGGAAGGAACTGTGCGAGACCTCTGCGGCGCTACCCTGCGTGCCGCGGTCTCCTGGAGAGACAGCCGAGGCCGGCGCCGCCCTCCGCCTCCGTGCGACCCAAAGCACGGGACGGCCGAACGGCGCCCCAAGATCAAAGTGAAGGACGAGCGTGGCTTCCGGACGAGAGCGTTTCTCGATCATCAGCGACGGTCTTCCCACCCAGCTCCCGGACATCGACCCGAATGAAACCGGGGAGTGGCTGGAGTCGCTGGACGCCGTCATCAACGAGCAGGGGCGGCAGCGGGCGCGCTACCTGATGCTCCGTCTGCTGGAGCGGGCCCGGGAGAAGCAGGTCGGCGTGCCCGGCCTGCGCTCCACGGACTACATCAACACCATCCCGCCGGAACGCGAGCCCTGGTTCCCCGGCGACGAGGACATCGAGCGGCGCATCCGCGCCTTCATCCGATGGAACGCCGCGATCATGGTGTCGCGCGCGAACCGGCCCGGCATGGGGGTCGGCGGGCACATCGCCACGTACGCCTCGGCCGCCTCGCTGTACGAGGTGGGCTTCAACCACTTCTTCAAGGGCAAGGACCACGGCGAGCCCGGCGACCAGATCTACTTCCAGGGGCACGCGGCGCCCGGCATCTACTCGCGCGCGTACCTTGAGGGCCGGCTGACCGAGGCCCACCTGGACGGTTTCCGGCAGGAGCACAGCCACACCCCGGGGCTGCCCTCCTACCCGCACCCGCGGCTGATGCCGGACTTCTGGGAGTTCCCGACCGTGTCGATGGGACTGGGGCCCATCAGCGCGATCTATCAGGCGCGCTTCAACAAGTATCTTTACAACCGCGGGCTGGCCGATACGTCGAGGTCGCACGTGTGGGCGTTCCTCGGCGACGGCGAGACCGACGAGCCCGAGTCGCTGGGCGCCCTGTCGATCGCGGCCCGCGAGGAGCTGGACAACCTCACCTTTGTGATCAACTGCAACCTGCAGCGGCTCGACGGGCCGGTGCGCGGTAACGGGAAGATCATCCAGGAGCTCGAGTCGACCTTCCGGGGCGCGGGCTGGAACGTCATCAAGGTCATCTGGGGCCGCGACTGGGACCCGCTGCTAACCCAGGACGTCGACGGCGCGCTCGTCAACAAGATGAACACGACGCCGGACGGCCAGTTCCAGACCTACTCGGTGGAGACCGGCGCGTACATCCGAGAGAACTTCTTCGGCGGGGACGCGCGGCTGCGCAAGATGGCCGCCGGCATGTCGGACGACGATCTGCGCAAGCTGTCGCGTGGCGGGCACGATTATCGGAAGGTCTACGCGGCGTTCAAGGCCGCGCGCGAGCACGTCGGCCAGCCGACCGTGATCCTGGCGCACACGATCAAGGGCTGGACCCTCGGCAAGGACTTCGAGGGCCGCAACGCCACGCACCAGATGAAGAAGCTGACCAAGGCGGAGCTCAAGGAGTTCCGCGAC
>DASUAR010000004.1:0-11061 GCA_035763685.1 Actinocrinis sp.
CGCACCGCCCGGGAGACGCCAAATGTCGCTGCACCACTCGGAACAGACCCACCGGAACCTGCTCGCCCGACTGCCCGAGGTCACGGGCCGCGCCCTTACCGATTGGTTCCACGAGGTCGACGCCGGGCCGGCGCTCCTCCGTTTCGACGAGCGCGTGAACTGGCTGCGCGCCGAATACAACATCTCGCACGGCTTCGCCACAGCGATCATCCACGAGCACGACGTCCGCCGCGCCAACCGCGCCTTCGCCTGACGCAGCGAAGCAGACGGGCGCTCGCTGCCCGCCACCCGCGCCCCACCGCGCACCAACGAACCGGGTCGGCCGAGTCCTCGCGTGCGGCGAACGGACCTCGGACCACCGCCCTGAGCCGCTACGCTGTGCCCGTGCGCTATGCAGCGCCCGGATGGCGGAATGGCAGACGCAGGGAGCTTAAACCTCCCGGACCGAAGGGTCATACGGGTTCGACCCCCGTTCCGGGCACAGGTTCTCACCTGCGGCTAAAGACTCAAGCCATGGGGATCCGTGGGCCGCGCCAGTGTCCGCGGTCTCGCATCCCGTCTCATCTGCCGGCGTCTGCGTGCCAGCCGGGACGCGCTTCGTTGGATTTCGATTCGGCATACAAATGGCCTGATACACCCTCCGCCTGAAATGATCGCCCCCGCTGTGCAAGTTCTCGTGACATGCAAGGGGGCTGGAGATGGGTGCTGTAGGCAAGAAGCGCAACGTGGTCGGCGTGTGGCTCGGGCTGCCGCTGATCACGCTCGGGATCTACACCTACGTGTGGTGGTACAAGATCAACAACGAGCTGCGGCAGTACGACCAGCGGATCGTGGTGAACCCCGCGCTGTCGGTGCTGGCGTTCATCCCGGGAGCCGCACTGTGCGGCATTCCGATGTTCGTGTCGATCTACAAGACCGGCGAGCGGATCCGCAAGGCGCAGGTCGCCGCCGGACTGCCGGGGACCTGCAACCCGGTGGTCGGGCTGCTGCTCGGGTTCGTGTTCGGCCTCTACTCCCTGTACTACCAGGGCGAGCTCAACAAGATCTGGGCCTGCTATCCGGACGCTGCGGTGGGTAGCCCGGTGCAGCTGGCCGCCTAGTTTTCGCGGTTCGCCTGCGACTTCCGGGTTCGGCAAGACGGGACGGCCGGCGCTTTGCTTTGTGGCGCCGACCGTCCCTTTGTTTTTCTTGTTTTCGCTACTTCTCGCTACTTGCTGTGCGTTACACCGCTTCGAGGGTGCGGTCTGGGGCCGGGGTTACCGGGGAACGGCTGCTGCCGAGGACGCGCTGGGCGGTGCTGCGGTCCAGGACTCCTTCCCAGGCCGCGACGACGAACGAGCCGACCGCGTTGCCGCAGGCGTTTGTCAGGGCCCTGCAGGTGGACATGAAGCGGTCGATGCCGAAGATGAGCATGATGCCGGCAACGGGGATCGTGCCCACCGAGGCCAGAGTGGCCGCCAGGACGATGAAGCCGGAGCCGGTGACGCCCGCCGCGCCCTTGCTGGTGAGCAGCAGGATCGCGAGGATGCCGAGCTGCTGGGCGACGGAGAGGTGGACGCCGGTGGCCTGGGCGACGAACAGCGCCGCGAGCGTGAGATAGATGCAGGTGCCGTCCAGGTTGAACGAGTAGCCGGTGGGCACGGTCAGGCCGACGACGTCCTCGGGGACGCCCGCGCGCTCGATCTTGCGCATCAGCTGCGGCAGGACCGTTTCGCTCGACGAAGTGCCGAGCACGATCAGCAGCTCGTCCTTGATGTAGCGCAGCAGCGCCAGGATGTTGAGCCGGAACAGCGCGCACACCGCGCCGAGGGCGACGAGCACGAACACCGCGCTGGTGGCGTACATCAGGCCGATGAGCGAGCCGAGGCTGGTGAGCGTGTGCAGGCCGTACTTGCCGACCGTGAAGGCCATCGCGCCGAACGCGCCGACCGGTGCCGCGTACATGATGACCCGCAGGATCGCGAAGAAGACCAGGCCGAGCCGGTTGACCCCGTGGGCGATGCCGGCCGCGGGGGCGCCGACGAGCTTGATGGCGACGCCGAAGAGCACCGAGAAGAACACCACCTGCAGGTCGTTGCCCGTGGAGAAGGCGCCGAACGCGCTGCTTGGCACGATCTCGGTCAAGATCGACCAGAAGCCCTGTGTCTTGCCCTGGGCCGCGTACTGAGCGGCGGAGCCCGTGAGCTTAAGCGAGGCCGGGTTCGCGTGGATCGCGCTGCCCGGGTGGAACACGTTCATCGCGATCAGCCCGAGGAGCAGCGCGATCGTGGTCATGCCCTCGAAGTAGATCAGCGACTTGACGCCGATCCTGCCGACCTTGCGCAGGTCGTCCACGCCCGCGATGCCGCCGACGATGGTGACGAAGATGATCGGCGTGACCACCATGGTGATCATGCTGATGAAGACGGTGCCGAGCGGTTGCAGGCCCTCCGCGGTCTTCGGCCACGCCGCTCCGACGGCGACGCCGGCCGCGATACCGACCAGAACCCAGGTGTAGAGCTTGCGGTACCAGGGGGAGGTTGTCCGTGCGCTGCTGGCGCGTGTGCTCGCCGATGATTCAGCGGCCGGGGATGCGTACTCGTTGAACGGGGCGGGTGCCTCGTGCATCGGGGCTCCAGGATGCTCAGGCGACCACTGCGTCGTGGCCGCTGTGATCACGCGTTGCTGCGTGGAACGGCTGGTGTTGCGGCTTGGCGCCGTTGCTTGGTGCGTAGATAGGCGCTCGGGTGAATGTGGCGCGGCGCACACCGTGCGGTCTGCGTTACGCGCATAACGCGCATGGGCTGGTTGGGGAAGGGCCTGGTCGGGCGCGCAGGCGGGTGTAACACTGAGCCAATGCCGCGCCTGGTTCCACCGCTGAAGTTGGGAGCGCGAGCCGCCAAGTTGAGCATCGCGAAGCAGGTCTTACTGCTTCAGCTCCTGGTGGTCGTGCTGCTCACGGCTGTGGGTACGTACGCGGCGATCCGCGAGGCGCGCTCCGGGCAGTTTTCCCGGGCCCGGCAGGAGACCCTTGCGCTGGCGGAGACGATCGCGGGCGATCCGGGCGTCGCGGATGACGTTGCCGGGCCCGATCCCACCGCGCAACTCGAACCGGCTTCGCTGACGATTCAGCATGCGACCGGCGTCGACTTCGTGGTGATCATGAGCCCCGCGGGGATCCGGTATACGCATCCGACCTTGAGTGAGATCGGCAAGCACTACATTGGCGACATCGCTCCCGCGTTAGCAGGCCATGCGTTCAGCGAGACGTATACGGGCACGCTTGGTCCTTCGGTGCGGTCGGTCGCGCCGATTTACGGGCCAGATCACCGGATTGTCGGCCTGGTGTCGGTCGGCATCACGATCGAACAGCTTTCGGCTCTGGTGAACCGGGAGCTGCCGCTGATCCTGGCGGTCGGGGCGGGCGCGGTGGCGCTGGTCAGCCTCGGTTCGTGGGGGCTGTCGCGGCGACTGCGCAAGCAGACACTCGGGATGGGCCCGCAGGAGATCACCCGCCTTTACGAGCATCACGACGCGGTATTGCACGCGATGCACGAGGGCTTGCTGGTCGTCGACCGACAGCGCAGGGTGCTGCTCGCGAATGACGAGGCAGTTCGGCTGCTGGATTTGGCGGATGATCCGACCGGGCGGCCGGTCGGCGGTCTCGGTTTGGATCCCGCGCTCACCGGCTTGTTGGAGTCGGGACTCGAGGCACACGACGAGACGCACTTGGCCGGCGATCGGGTGCTGGCGGTGAATCAGTCCGTGGCGCGCCGCGAAGGACGGGTTCTGGGCACGGTTACGACGCTGCGTGACCATACCGAGCTGCGCGCGCTGACCGGCGAGCTGGATTCCGCGCGTGGTTTCGCGGAGGCACTTTCGTCTACCGCACACGAGGCCGCGAACCGGCTGCACACCGTCGTCACGCTGATCGAGCTCGGCAAGCCGCAGGATGCGGTGCGTTTCGCGACTGCGGAGCTGGCCGCGTCGCAGCAGCTCGTCGATCGGCTGCTCGGCGCGGTGGGCGACGCGGCGCTCGCGGCGCTGTTGCTCGGCAAGATCTCCCAGGCGGCGGAGCGAGGGGTTGAGCTGACGGTCGGCGAGGACACGGCGGCACCGGAGCTGCCGTTCGAGACGCGCGACCTGCTCACGATCGCGGGCAACCTGGTCGACAACGCCGTCGAGGCCGCGCTGCGCGGCTCGCCGCCGAGGCGGGTCTCGGTGACGATCCGGGCCGAGGCGCGGGAGCTGCTGGTTCGGGTCGCGGACAGCGGCGCGGGCATCGATCCCGAGCGGATCGGCGATCTGTTCACCCGCGGCTGGACCACGAAGAACGAGGCGGGACACGGGATCGGCCTGGCGTTGGTGCGACAAGCGGTCAATCGCAACTGTGGGCGTATCGATGTGGCCTGCGACGAGGAACTGGGCGGCGCGACGGTGGCAGTGCGACTGCCGGTAAGTAGGCAAAGGGAGGGGGCGGACCGCGCGGCCGAGTCGGGGATTGGAGCAGAGGCGGCCGTGGCAGCAGTGCACGGACGGCCAGGAGGCGCGGGGTGAGCGCCGCGATGACCAAGGATGGCGCGGACAAGGAAGGTGTGATCAGCACACTGATCGTCGAGGACGATCCGGTGCTGGCGGACGCACACGCCGAGTTCGTCGCGCGGGTACCCGGATTTGCGGCGGCCGGGATCGCACATCTGGGCGCTGAGGCGTTGCGTCTGGTAGCGACGCGGCGGGTCGATCTGCTGCTGCTCGACGTGAACCTGCCGGACATGACCGGCATCGAGCTGTGCCGCACGTTGCGCGCACACGGCAACCAGGTCGACGTCATCGCGGTCACCTCGGCTCGCGATCTGGCCACGGTACGCGCAGCGGTCTCGCTCGGCGTCGTGCAGTATCTGCTCAAGCCGTTCGCTTTCGCCACGTTCCAGGAAAAGCTGCGCGCTTATGCGGAGTTCCGGCGGCGCGCGGAGCAGGCTCCTGACCTCCTCGCCCAGGACGACGTGGATAGGGCATTGGCCGCGTTGCATGATGCGTCTAAGCAGACTGCCCTGCCTAAGGGGCTAACCGAAGCAACACTCGCGTCCGTTGTCGCGCTACTCCGGTCACATGATCAGCTTTCTGCCGGTCAGATCGCCCCGCAGGTCGGTATCTCAGTGCAGACCGCTCGACGCTACCTGGACTACCTCGCGGCGCAACGGCTGGCGCTGCGGGCACCGCGTTATGGCGGTGCCGGGCGGCCGGAGCAGGTGTATCGCTGGAGTTCGCCCTGATGGGCGTCGCCCGCCAAGCAACGTGATGTGAAGGGGAACCGTGCGGCGGTGGCGCCCGTCCAAGTGACGACCAACCGGCGGGTTCCGGAGGAACGATGTCGTCATTTGCGAGGGTTCGCGTAAACGCAGGGCCGCTGTTCGCAGCTCTGGCCGCGTTGTGCATGCTGCTCACGGCTGGTTGTGCATCGTCGGCAACTCCGACCGCAGCGCACAGCGTGGATGTCACGGTCGTGGTGAAGGACGACGCAAACGGCACGACCGTGAACGCGTCGGTAGGCCAGACGGTAGAGCTGATCCTGAGCAGCAACTACTGGACCGTGGCAGGCTCGTCGGCGCCCAACGTGTTGCACCAGGACGGCCCGACCATCCAGCTCGCCCGGCCGACAAGCTGCCCCAAGATCCCTGGCTTGGGCTGCGTACCGGTGAGCACTGACTTCAGAGCAACCGCGCCGGGCACGGCGTCGATCACAGCCAGCCGTACGGCGTGCGGTGAGGCGAAGCCCTGCGCAACGGACCAGCAAAACTTCAAGGTGACTGTGGTCGTGCGGTAACGGTTAGCTATGACAGCGGGCGTCGGGGTTACCGAAGGGGTACGTAGCCGAGGTCCATCGGGTCGGGCACACGCGGCGCGGCGTGCAGAACGGCGGCGACCAGGTCGGGCAGCTGTGGCGGCAGGAGCTTCTCGGGACACGCGGGCAGCTCGGTCAGCGGCCACCAGCGCCACCGCAGAATGCCGTCCTCGGCATGCGCGACGGTCAGGTCGCCGGCCGGCTCACGGCGCGGGGTGCGTGTGACGAATACGTGCTCGAACTGGCGGACCGGAACGTCTCCGCGCCGATAGTCGTGGGTCCACGTGAACAGCAACGGTCCGGGTTCGAGATCGGTCCAGCCGGTTTCCTCGCGCAGTTCCCGGCGCGCCCCCGCTTCGGGCGTCTCCCCGGCGTCCAGGCCACCGCCCGGCGTGTTCCAGTGCGGTCCGATCTCCTCATCGTCATACCGGAAGAGAAAGACGGCGCCATCGGGGGCGATGACGAGGATGCGGGCGGCTTGGCGGAGAGTTCGCATTGCCGGAAATCTTACGGAAGACCGGTGGCACGACGTAGAACCGGCGTTCGTTCGCCGGCATTGCGGGTCATCGCCGCCGCGCGTTCGGACTCGGCGCGGGCGGGCGACCGGATTCCGACAGCCGGTCTCAACATTTCCCCGGTGGACCGGTGGTTGCGGAAACCGCTGGTCAGCGACCTGCCGTCGGTCGCGGGCTATCGAGTGTCGGAGGCTTGTCGTAAGCTGCACTCGATACTGAGGGGAGTTACATGACCAGGCGTGGCTGGCTGCTGTTCGCGCTGATGTCCGTGATCTGGGGCATACCGTACCTGTTCATCAAGATCGCGTTGGAGGGCGTCAGCGCGCCGTTCCTGGTGCTCGCGCGTACCGCCATCGGCGCGGCGATCCTGCTGCCGATCGCATGGCGGCGCGGCCTGATCCGGCCGGCGCTGCACGCGTGGCGGCCGCTGCTGGCCTTCGCGGTGCTGGAGATCGGCGGTCCGTGGCTGCTGCTCAACGACGCCGAGCAGCACATCAGCAGCAGCCTGGCCGGCCTGCTGATCGCGGCGGTGCCGTTTATCGGCACCCTGGTCATCTGGCGGCTGGGCGACCATTCGGCGCTCGAGCCGCGGCGGCTGCTCGGACTGCTGGTCGGGATGGGCGGCGTCGCGGCGGTCGTCGGCCTGGATGTCGGATCCACATCCGCGCTGCGCATGGGCGAGGTGCTGCTCGTCGCCCTCGGTTACGCGATCGCGCCGATCATCGCGGATCGGAAGCTGAAGAACGTGCCGACGCTGGCGGTCATCTCACTGTCGCTGACCGGCGTCGCGCTGGCGTACGTCCCGGCCGCGATCGTCACGCGCCCGCACACCTGGCCGCACGCCAACGTGATCGGGTCGATCCTCACCCTCGGCCTGGTCTGCACCGCGGCGGCGTTCCTGCTGTTCTTCCAGCTGATCGCCGAGGCCGGTCCGGTTCGCGCGACGGTCATCACGTTCATCAATCCGGCGGTCGCCGTGCTGCTCGGCGTGATGGTGCTCGGCGAGCGCTTCACCGCCGGAGTGGCGGTCGGCTTCCCGCTGGTGCTGATCGGCAGTTGGCTCTCGACGCACAAGTCCGCGCCGCGCAAGAAGCTGCGCGAGCGAATACCCGCGTTGGAGGGCGAGGTCGCGGGCAGCCGTTGACGCGCCGTCCGAGTTGCCTTGTCGAGTAGGTAAGCGGACCGGGCCGCCGATGCGTAACAGGGGTGTGGACGACGAACTCGAGGAATTCGCGGAGTTCTACCAAACCTCGCGCGACGGCTGCCTGCGCGCGGTCTACGCCTCGGTCGGCGATCGGCTGCTGGCCGAGGAGTTGGTAGCGGAGGCGTACGCCCGGGCGTGGGCGTCGTGGCGGAAGGTGAGCCGTCATCCGGCTCCACCGGCGTGGGTGGTGCGCACCGCGCTGAACACGCACGTGTCCTGGTGGCGTCGGCGGCGTCGTGAAGTGTCCTGGGAGAGCAGGGGCTCCACGGACGCTTCACCGCCGACGACGGAAGCTGCGTCGGGCGTGGACGAACAGGTGCTCGCGGCCGTGCGCAGGCTTCCGCTCCGGCAACGCGAAGTGATCGCGCTGCGCGTTTTCCTCGATCTAGACACAGAGACGACCGCTCGGACGCTGGCGATAGCGCCCGGCACCGTCACGGCACACCTCTCGCGCGCCATCGCCGCGCTGCGCGATCGGCTCGCATCGAGCGTCGAGGAGGAGACACGATCCCGATGAACTACCACACGATCAATGACGAGGAAGTACTCGAAGCCGTCGAGGGTTCACTCAGCGCGGTCAGCATGCAGCGACCGATCGAATCGATCACGACCCGCGGCCGGGGACTGCGCAAGCGGCGCAGGGCACTGAGCGGGGCCGCGATGGCCGGCGCGCTCGGCGTGAGCGTGGCGGTCGCGCTGCCGTTGTCCGACGCAGGTGGCGGGCAGCGGCTCGCCGCGAACGGTCACCCGGTGAACGTGGACATGGCCGGATGGTCGGTTCATACGACCGCGGATGCGACGGTCACGGTGACGGTACGTCAGCAGTTGTTCGGCGACCCGCGCGAACTGCAACGCGTCCTGACCAACGCCGGCGTGCACGCGCTGGTCAGGGACCTGTCGATCGGATATCCGAACCCTGGTTGCGGGCTGCACGGCGAAACGACGAGTCCGCAGATCGCCAAGGCGCTCAGTGTGCAGTTGCCGGGAAAGAGCGAGGATGAAAGGGTCGTCACGATCCATCCCGGCGAGATGCCGCCCGGTTCCGTGCTGGACATCTCCGTTTCGCCCGACAAGCCGATCGCGGACCACCAGGGCCACCAGTCCACCGGACCCGGCGGAGTCGTTGCGATATCACTGATCGACAGGTACCCGGACGACTGCGTGCCGCCGCCGTGGGTCAGCGAGCGAAAGTGAGCTGCGAGACGCCGAGGTAGCCCGAGGCGAATCCGGCCTCGCAGTAGGCGAGGTAGAACCGCCAGGTGCGATGGAAGACCTCGTCGAAGCCCAGTGCGCTCACCGCCGGCCAGTGCGCCTCGAAGCGCTCGCGCCAGGTGTACAGGGTGCGCGCGTAGTCCTCGCCGAAGTCGAGCCGGCGCACCAGGCGCAACCGGGTGCGGGCGCGCAGGGCCTGCTCGATCGCGGTGACCGAAGGGATCAGGCCGCCCGGGAAGATGTACTTGTGGATCCACGTGTACGTCTTGCGGGTGGCCAGCATCCTGTGGTGGGCCATGGTGATCGACTGCACGGCGACGCGCCCGCCCGGGGCGAGCAGCCGGTCCATCGTCTCGAAGTAGTCCGGCCAGTAGCGCTCGCCGACCGCCTCGATCATCTCCACCGAGACGATCGCGTCGTAGCCGCAGGCGCCTTGTGGCGGGCCTACCTCGCGGTAGTCGGCCAGGCGCACCTCGATCCGGTCGCTCAGCCCCGCCGCCGCGATCTTCGCCTCGGCCAGCGCCTTCTGCTCCTTGGAGAGCGTCAGCGTCGTGACGTAGGCGCCGCGCTCGCCGGCCGCGCGCATCGCCAGCGCACCCCAGCCGGAGCCGATCTCCAGCACCTTCGAACCCTCACGCACGCCGGCGGCGTCGAGAATCGTGTCGATCTTGCGCAGCTGGGCCTGGTGCAGCGCGCTGGCCTCGTCGTCCGGTTCATAGTCGACCGCCGCCTGCACGCCGCCGTACAGCGCGCTGGAGTAGGTCATCGACTCATCGAGGAATAGTTCGAACAGATCATTGGACAGGTCGTAGTGCCGCTCGATGTTGCGCCGCGCGTTGCCCGGAGTGCCGTCCTCCTCGGACGGGAAGTGCGCGACGTACACGCCGCGCAGCTTCTGCAGCGGACGCGGAACCAGGTCGGCGACTCTGCGCGCGAACGCGCCGAGGACGGCGGCCAGGTCGTCCGCGTCCCAGGCGCCGGTCTGGTACGACTCGCCGAAACCGATCAGGCCGTGCGCGCCGAGCCTGGCGAAGAACTCGCGTGGCCGGTTCAGGGTCATGACCGCGGAGCGCTCGTCGCCGCCACCGCCGAGCCGTCGGCCACCTGGGCCTACGACGCGTACCGGCAGGTGCGCCACGGCTTGCGCGAAGATCTTGCGTGCCAGCCTGGCCTTCACTCCGGTGGGCGGCACCTGGGCCAGGTCCGGCCAGCGCTGCGGGTCGACCGCGAACGCGGGCCCGGGTTCTACGACAGTCACGAGACCATAATGCGGCGCGAAGCGTCCAGTTGCAGCAAAATGCGCCCGAACATCCGGGTGTTGTTTAGCCGCGAAACGCAGCGCAGCCGTGTGGTGCGTCGGATAACGCACCGCACGGCCACGTAGACGCAGCAGCCGAATGCTCAGCCGCGTTGCCCGGACTCAGACTCCCGCGGTTTCGACGCGCTCGTCACGCGCCTTACCGTTCACGCTTTCGATCGCGGCGGGGACTGCCTGCTTGGGCAGAGCCGCCGGGACGGCCACGACCGTGAACTCCTCGCGCGGGTTCTCGAAGGAGGTCAGCGAGACGGCCTCGCGGCGGAAGAACCCGGCGAGCAGCCAGTCCATGCACACCCGCACCTTGCGGTTGAAGGTGGGCACCCGGCTGACGTGGTACGCGCGGTGCATGAGCCAGGCAGGCCAGCCGCGCAGCTTCATGCCGTACACGTTCGCGACGCCCTTACCGATGCCGAGACCGGCTACCGAACCGACGTGCTTGTGTACGTAGTCCTGGACTGCCTTACCGCGCAGCGCCGAGACGATGTTGTCCGCGAGCCGCTTGGCTTGACGCACGGCGTGCTGCGCGGACGGGGAGCACCAGTTACCCGGGCCCTTGGACAGGTCAGGCACCTGGGCGCAGTCGCCGGCGGCCCAGACGTGGTCGAAACCGACGACGCGCAGGTTCGCCTGCGTGTCCACGTGGCCCTTCGGGCCGAGCGGAACGCCGAGCTGCTCGACGACCGGGTTCGGCTTGACTCCCGCGGTCCACACGATCGTGGAGGCGTCCATCTCGGTGCCGTCGGAGAGCACCACGCGGTTGTCCACGCAGGAGTTGAGGAAGGTCTTCATCTTGACCTGGATGCCGCGCTTGCGCAGTTCCTCGGCGGTCCAGACGCCCAGCTCGGGGCCCACCTCGGGCAGGATCCGGTCCGCGGCCTCGACCAGCAGCCAGCGCATGTCCTCGGGCTCGACGTTGGCGTACCACTTGGACACGTCGCGGGCCATGTCCTCCATCTCGGCGATCGCCTCGACGCCGGCGAAGCCGCCGCCG
>DASUAR010000005.1:0-4724 GCA_035763685.1 Actinocrinis sp.
TGAATCACAGGAATCACTATGCTGTCCGCCAGCAACGGATGGCAAGAGTCAACCTGGAAATTGCAGAATCGGATGAGCAGACTGTTCGCTGCGTTACCGACATGGCACACTGAGCCGCATGGCGGCCGGTGCGGAGGCAGAACGTGAGCGGTGACGTACGGTCGTCGGGTGGCGCCCCGACGGTGATGCGAATGGTCCTTGGCAAGCGACTCGAGGACCTGCGCAAGCAGGCCGGGCTCGGCTACGAGGAGGCCGCGGCGGCCTTGGACGTCACGCATTCCACGATCCGGCGCATGGAGAAGGCTGAGGTCAGCCTCAAGATTCTCTATGTCGACCGGCTCTTGCGCATGTACGGCGTCACCGAGCCCAGCGAGATCGAGGCGTTCCTGGCCCTGGTGCGCGAGGCCAACCAGCCCGGCTGGTGGCACCGCTACCGGGACGTGCTGCCTGACTGGTTCAGCGCGCACGTCAGCCTGGAGGTCGAGGCCGCGCTCATCCGTGCCTACGAGCCGCACTACGTGCATGGGCTGCTGCAGACGCCCGATTACGCACGTACGGTGCTGCGCGCGGGCCTTCCGCACGCCCCCGATCCGGAGATCAACCGGCTGGTCGATCTGCGGGTCGAGCGTCAGTCTTTGCTGAGCCGTGACAACGCGCCACGGTTCTGGGGCGTCATGGATGAGACGGTCTTCCGGCGCGCAGCCGACCGCAAGGTGCTGCGCGCTCAGGTGGACCGGCTGATCGAGGCTTGTTCGCAGCCCAATGTGACTCTCCAGGTGATGCCGTTCGCGGCCGGTCCGCATCCCGCGATGTACGGGCCGTTCTGTATCTTCCGGTTCCGCTTCCAGGAACTGCCGGACATCGTCTACGGCGAATCGCTGACCGGGGCCGTCTACATCGACGACCGCGATGACGTGTCCGTCTACCTGGAGGCACTGGACCGGATGTGCGCACAAGCCGCACCCGCACCATCCACTGAGGCGTATCTCAGTGGCATTCGCAAGGAGATCTAGAAATGACCGACACCGATATATACAACGGAATGCCGGCGACCCACCTGGGTCAGCACGGCTGGATGAAGCCCTGGAGCGGAGGGAACGGCGGAAACTGCGTCGAGGTCCTCAAGCTGCAGGACGGCAGGATCGCGATGCGCCAGTCCACCGACCCGGAGGGTCCGGCCCTGGTGTACACCGTCTCGGAACTGACCGCCTTCATCGAGGCGGCCAAGACCGGCGGCGCGGACTTCCTGCTCGCATAGCACCGCAATGACGCAGTGCGGAAACACCGCAGTATCGAAAGACCGCAGTACAGAACACCGCATCACCCACGTGACGGTGCGCGGGACGTGTCCGGGCGCTGATTACGAATCCTGATACCGTCCCGGTTCCGCCGTACGAGCAGAGCCCCGCCCCCACGGGCCTCACCCCCACAGGTCCCGCGGGTCCCTGCCACGAGGCGGAACCGGGCGTTCCACGGACCGCACGGTCCGTTACCGGGAATTTGAACGATCCTCATGTTTTAGCTCAGTCTTGGCAGTGCGCTGACTGACTCTTTACCCTACTCACGAGTAGGTTGACGCGACGCAAGGCACTCCTCACCGCGTGTTCTTCCTGCCTTCGGAGCGTCAGCAGTGCGCCCAACCCACACCCACACCGTCCCCACCAGCATCCGGCGCCCATTCGGGCGCCGTCCTTACGCCCGCCGCCCACACCTGTTCACCGTCGCGGCCGCAACCGCGGCGCTACTGGTGTCGGCAGCCGCCGGACAGGCGCAGGCCGTGGCGTCGAACGTCGCTTCACGTGCGACCGCCGTCACCTCGCCTACCGACTACTGCGGGGGTCAATGTTCCGACATCCTCCCGCCGGGAGAGAACGGAGCCGAAACCCTCGCCGATATCATCCTGTTCAAGGTCTTCGGCGTACATCCGTCGAATAACAACGATCAGCTGGCTAAATACGACAACCTGGTCAATTCCTACACCGGGCTGACGACCGCTCAGATCAACAACTTCTACAACGACTCCTCCCTCGGCGCCACCAGCGTCACGCGCACCGAGACGCCGGAGACCGGGGTCACGATCCAGCGGGATACCGCCGACATCCCGCACATCTACGGCCAAACCCGGGCCGAGACCGAGTTCGGGGCCGGATACGCGGGCGCCGAGGACCGGCTGTGGGTCATGGACCTGTTCCGGCACATCGGACGGGCCGAGCTGACCTCCTTCGCCGGCGGCGCACCCGCCAACCGAGGACTCGAGCAGAACGTGTGGCGGACCGCCCCCTACACCGAGGCCGATCTCCAGGCGCAGGTCAACGCGCTGGCCGCGGACGGCGCCCGTGGCGCGCAGTTGAAGGCGGACGCGGACAACTACCTGGCCGGCGTCAACGACTACATCTCGGTCGTCAAAGCCGCCAACGACTTCCCCGGCGAGTACGACCTGACCGGGCAGTCGATGGCGAACTTCACCGAGACCGACCTGATCGCCATCGCCGGCGTCATCGGCGGCCTGTTCGGCAGCGGCGGCGGCACCGAGGTGCAGTCCGCGCTCGTCAAGGAGGCGGCCGAGTCGGCCTACGGGGTCGCTCAGGGTGACGCGATCTGGGCCGCGCTGCGCGAGCAGAACGACCCCGAGGCGACGCTGACCCTGCACAACGGCCAGAGCTTCCCCTACGGCGAGACGTCCGGCACGGTCACCGGCACCGCGATGCCCGATTCCGGCTCGGTGCAGGGCGTCAACGTCGTGCAGAACGCGACCGGCTCCGCGAGTACCAGCGCGGTGAAGGCCTCGGCCAGGGCAAACGCGGCCACCAATGCCGCGACCGCCAAGGCGGTGCAGGCAGCTGACACCAAGCTCGCCGCGAAGCTTCCGGCCTCGCTGCGCGCCAAGGCGAGCGGAAAGCTCAGCGCGCTCAACGGCATGTACAACAACGGCGCGGCGCCCGGCATCGAGATGCCCGGGCCCGGACAGCAGCACCCGGGCATGTCTAACGCGCTGGTCATCTCCGCGGCTGACAGTGCGTCAGGCCATCCGATCGCGGTGTTCGGCCCGCAGACCGGTTACTTCGCTCCGCAGCTGCTCATGCTGGAGGAGATCGAGGGTCCGGGTATCAGCGCCCGCGGAGCGGCCTTCTCCGGGTTCAACCTGTACGTGGAACTCGGCCGCGGGCCCAGCTACTCCTGGAGCGCGACATCCAGCGAGCAGGACACCACCGACACGTACGCGGTCACGCTGTGCAACGCGGACGGCTCCACGCCGACCACAAGCTCGACCTCGTACCTGTACCACGGCGTCTGCACCCCGATGGACAAGCTGGTGGCACACGACTCGTGGAGCCCGACCGTCGCCGACAGCACCGCGGCCGGCTCCTACGACCTGACGACGTATCGAACGAAATACGGGCTCGTCAACTACACCGCTACGGTCGGCGGCGTGCCCGTGGCGTATACGTCGCTGCGTTCGACGTACATGCACGAAGCGGATTCCGCCATCGGCTTCCAGATGTTCAACGATCCGAGCGTCATGGCCACGCCGCAGGGCTTCGAGAGCGCGGCCTCGAACATCGGCTACGACTTCAACTGGTTCTACGTCAACTCGGCGCACGTCGCGTACTTCAACTCGGGCCTGAACCCGGTACGCGCGGCCGGGACCGACCCGAACCTGCCGATGTGGGGGACCGCCGCCGACGAATGGCAGGGGTACAACCCGACCAACAACACGGCGGGCTACACGGCGCCGTCAAGCCATCCGAACTCGATCGACCAGGACTACTACGTCAGCTGGAACAACAAGCAGTCCCTCGACTACAGCGCGGCGGACGGCAACTTCAGCTGGGGTCCGGTTCAGCGGGTCGACCTGCTCGACCAGGGCGTGAAGGCGTACCTGGCGACCGGGGCGAAGTTCACCCGGCCCGCGCTGGTGCAGGTGATGGAGAAGGCGGCGTTGACCGACCTGCGCGGCAAGCAGGTGCTACCGCTGCTGCTCCAGGTCATCAACAGCCAGCCGGTCACCGACGCCAACCAGAAGGCCTTGGTCAACGAGCTGACGACCTGGCTGAACGCCGGGGCCACGCTCACGCCGACCGCGGCCGGTTCGAAGGCCTATCAGAACGCGGCCGCGATCCAGGTGTTCGACGCCTGGTGGCCGCTGCTGGTCCAGGCCGAGTTCCAGTCCGGCATGGGCGCGAACCTGTTCACCGCGCTGGTCAACGCGATGCAGGTCAACGAGTCCCCGTCGGCCGGCCAGCAGATCGCGGGCAGCGGGACCGTGTCGTCTACCGAGGCACAGCCGCACAAGGGCTCTTCGTTCCAGTACGGCTGGTGGGGCTATGTCAGCAAGGATCTGCGTAAGGAACTCGGGCAGAGCGTCACCGACCCGCTGCCGGTGGCGTACTGCGGCGGCGGCAGTCTGTCCGCCTGCCGCAGCGCGCTGCTCAGCTCGCTGACGCAGGCCGCGGCCGAGTCCGCCTCGACCGTGTACCCAGGCGACTCGACCTGCTCGGCCGGCGACCAGTGGTGCGCGGACAGCATCGTCCAGGACCCGCTCGGCGGCATCACCGACAGTCCGACGAACTGGCAGAACCGGCCGACGTTCCAGCAGGTCGTCGAGTACGCCTCCGGGCCGTGAAACCGAATTGCCCGCGGCGCCGGATACGGTGTACCAATAGAAGCAGCATCCTGATATAATCGGCGCACACCGAGCAGTCGGCCCGGACCTCGAGGGGAGG
>DASUAR010000006.1:0-6471 GCA_035763685.1 Actinocrinis sp.
GCGGAAGGTCGGCTGGGCGTTCTCCCAGACCGAGGAGCCGGTGGTGGAGTAGCGGGTGTGGCCGATCGCCAGGTGGCCCTGCAGCGAGCCGAGCGTGGCCTCGTCGAAGACCTGGGAGACCAGGCCCATGTCCTTGTAGACCAGGATCTGGGTGCCGTTGGACACCGCGATGCCGGCCGACTCCTGGCCGCGGTGCTGGAGGGCGTAGAGACCGAAGTAGGAGAGCTTGGCGACTTCCTCTCCCGGCGCCCACACCCCGAAGACCCCGCAGGCGTCCTGCGGGCCTTTTTCGTTGGGGAAGGTTTCGTGAGAGAGACGTCCATCAGGGCGAGTCACGCTTCCAGCTTACGTGATCGTCGGACGCTTTCGGACCGTCGGCTTGTATCGCCGCCAGATCGTCGGTTGATATCACCGCGTCAACCACATGACGCCGAGCTAGGCGGGACCTGCGCTCATCCGATGGTGTCGGACTGTGTTCGGCCGTTTACGGGAACGGCAGGTAAGCGGACAGGTCACTGCGCGGCCCGCTGGCGTTGATCCGGCCGGTGGCCACGCCGTGGGACCAGTCGAGCTCGCCGAGCGCGAGATCGAGCCAGGCGGCGGCGTCGAGTTCGACCACGTTCGGCGGCGTGCCGCGAGTGTGCCGCGGTCCGTCAACGCATTGCACGGCGACGAATGGGGGCACCCGCAACTCGACGCTGTGCCCCGGCGTCTGCTCGGCGAAGGCCCGGACGCTGGCCTTGATCAGCGCACCGAGCGCCGCCCGGTCACCAGGGGTGAGCCCGGCGCGGGCGGCGCTCAGTTCCTGACGGTTCATCGGCTTCTGATCGTGGCTCAGCCGAACAGGGCCGGGAACGTGTGGGTGTGCGCGCGACGCAGTTCGTCCAGCGGAAGGGAGAACTGGCCCTGCACTTCGACCGCGTCGCCGTCGACCACGCCGATCCGCGCGACCGGCAGCCCGCGGAACCTGCACATGTCGGTGAACCGCAGCTCCTCGCTGCGCGGCACGGCGACGACGGCCCGGCCGGCGGACTCGGCGAAGAGGGCGGCGAAGGGGTCGCCGTTCACCTGATCGAGCACCGTCTCCGGCAACACGATGCGGGCGCCGTGCCCGCCCCGGAGCGCCGACTCGACCACCGCTTGGATCAGCCCGCCGTCGGACAGGTCGTGCGCGGCCGAGAGCATCCCGTCGCGGGATCCCGCGATCAGCACTTCGGCGAGCAGACGCTCCCGTTCGAGGTCGACCTTGGGCGGCAGGCCGCCGAGGTGACCGTGCACGACGTGCGCCCACTCGGAGCCGCCGAACTCGTCGCGGGTGTCGCCGAGCAGCAGCAGGATGTCGCCCTCCTGCTCGAAGGCGAGGCGGGTGCGTCGGGTGACGTCGTCGATCACGCCCAGGACGCCGACGATCGGCGTCGGGTGGATCGCCTGGGACACCGCCCCGCCGGCGCTTGAGGCAGAACGCTGTGTCTGGTTGTAGAACGAGACATTGCCGCCGGTGACCGGGGTGCCGAGCACCTGGCAGGCATCGGCAAGGCCGCGGGTCGCCTCGGCGAACTGCCACATGACCTCGGGGTCCTCGGGGGAGCCGAAGTTGAGGCAGTCGGTGACGGCGAGCGGGCGGGCACCAGTAGCAGCCACGTTGCGGTACGCCTCGGCGAGCGCGAGCTGCGCGCCGGTATACGGGTCGAGCTTGGTGTAGCGCCCGTTTCCGTCGGTGGCCAGCGCGATGCCGAGGTTGGATTCCTCGTCGAGGCGCAGCATTCCGGAGTCCTCGCCGTGCGCCAGGACCGTGTTACCGCGCACCCGATGGTCGTACTGCTCGAGCACCCAGCTCTTGTCCGCGAGATTCGGGCTGGCCAGCAGCCGCAGCACCGTCTCGCGCAGCTCCTCGCCGGTCTTCGGCCGGCTGAGCGAGTCGGGTGTGTCGGCCTGGAGGTCGTCTTGCCACACTGGCCGGTGGTACGGGCGGTGGTAGACCGGGCCCTGGTGCGCGAGGGTCCGCGGGTCGACGTCGACGATGGTCTCGCCGTGCCAGGTCATCCGCAGCCGGCCGGTGTCGGTGACTGTGCCGATGACGGTGGCGGTGACGTCCCACTTCTCGCACAGTTCGAAGAAGCGCTCGACGTTGGCGGGGGTGACCACCGCCATCATCCGCTCCTGCGACTCGCTCATCAGGATCTCTTCGGGCACGAGCGTCGCGTCTCGCAGCGGGGCGAGGTCGAGTTGGACGTCCATGCCGCCCACGCCCGCGCTGACCATCCCGGCGGCCGCGAGTTCAGTGGTCGCGCAGGACAGGCCGGCCGCGCCGAGGTCCTGGATGCCGACCACCAGGTCCTCGGCGAAGATCTCCAGGCAGCACTCGATCAGCACCTTCTCCATGAAGGGGTCGCCGACCTGGACCGAGGGTCGCTTGGACGGGCGGCCGTCGTCGAAGGTGGCTGAGGCGAGCACCGAGGCGCCGCCGATCCCGTCGCCGCCGGTGCGCGCGCCGAACAGCACCACCTTGTTGCCGGGGCCGTGCGCCTGGGCCAGCTTGATCTCGCTCTTCTTCATCACGCCGACCGCGAGCGCGTTCACCAGCGGGTTGCCCGCGTAGCAGGGGTCGAAGACGACCTCCCCGCCGATGTTGGGCAGGCCCAGCGAGTTGCCGTAGCCACCGATGCCGCGCACGACGCCGGGCAGCACCCGGTGCGTGTCCGGGGCGTCGGCCGCGCCGAACCGCAGCGGGTCCATGACCGCGATCGGCCGGGCGCCCATGGTCAGGATGTCGCGGACGATGCCGCCGACCCCGGTGGCCGCACCCTGATAGGGCTCGACGTAGGAGGGGTGGTTGTGCGACTCGATCTTGAAGGTGACGGCGAGGTCGCCGCCGACATCCACGACTCCGGCGTTCTCTCCCGGCCCGACCAGCAGGAAGTCGACCTCGGGGGCCTTATCGCCGAACTGCTTGAGGTGCACCTTCGAGGATTTGTAGGAGCAGTGCTCGGACCACATCACCGAGTACATCGCCAGCTCGGAAGAGGTGGGGCGGCGGCCGAGGATCTCCCGGATGCGGTCGTACTCGTCGGGCTTCACGCCGAGCGCCGCGTAGGGCTGTTCGGTCTCGGGCGTCACGGCGGCGTTCTCGACGGTGTCAACCGCGTACTGGCGCTGGGCCTGCTGTGCGGGCTGTGCGGGCTGAGTAGTCATCAGGCGGCCACCAGCTGCTTGAGGATCGAGGTGAAGAAGGGCAGGCCGTCAGTAGCGGGGCCCGGGTAAGGGCCGGTCAGCTCCTCGACCGCATGCTCCGGGTGCGGCATGAGGCCCACGACGTTGCCGGCCGCGTTGGCGATGCCGGCGATGTCGCGGGCCGAGCCGTTCGGGTTGTTCAGATAGCGTGCGATGACCCGGCCCTCGGCCTCGAGTTCGTCGAGCGTGTGCTCGTCGGCGGTGAACCGTCCTTCGCCGTTCTTGATCGGGATCACGATCTCCTGGCCGACGGCGTAGTCGGTGGTCCACGCGGTGGCCGTGGATTCGACGCGCAGCCGCTCGTCACGGTTGATGAAGAGCAAGCCGCCGTTGCGGATCAGCGCGCCGGGCAGCAGGTGCGATTCGCAGAGCACCTGGAAGCCGTTGCAGATGCCGAGCACGGGAAGACCTTCCCGCGCCCCGGCGATGACCGCTTCCATCACCGGCGAGAAGCGGGCGATGGCTCCGGCCCGCAGGTAGTCGCCGTAGGAGAAGCCGCCCGGCAGGATGACCGCGTCGACCTGGTGCAGGTCGGCGTCGCGGTGCCAGAGCGCGACCGGCTCGGCGCCGACGCGGGCGACGGCCCGCAGCGCATCCTGGTCGTCCTGGCTGCCGGGGAAGGTGACCACACCGATGCGTGCGGACATCAGCCGGCCGTCCGCTCAGGCGCGGCAGCGGTCGTGGCAGTGTCCGCCTCGGTGTCGAACCGCACGTCGAACTGCTCGATGACCGTGTTCGCGAGCAGCTTTTCGGCGATCTCGCGAGCCCGGGCCAGCGCGGCGTCGTTCGCCGGGCCGGCCAGTTCGATCTCGAAGCGCTTGCCTTGGCGCACGTCCACGATGCCGTCGAAGCCCAGCCGGGGCAGTGCCCGCTGCACGGCCTGTCCCTGAGGATCGAGGATTTCCGGCTTAAGCATGACGTCGACCACGACACGTGCCATGTGCACTCCCACTTGTGTCTGCAACGGCTCTCAGCAGCCCACGGCCGCGGGCTGTCCTGCTGTTGGCGGTAGGACAAAGCCTACCTGGGCGCGACCGATGGACCTGTCGCGCTGATCCCGGTCGGCTGCGTACAGCCGACCGGGGGCTCAACCGCACCGGCCCGATGCGGTCGGGTACGGCTACTGGAAACGGCGGCCCGTCAACCGCTCATACGCCTCCACGTACCGATCGCGGGTCCGCTCCACCACCTCATCAGGCAACGGAGGCGGCGGCTGATCGGACTTCGGGTCCCAGCCGGACTCGGGCGAGGTCAGCCAATCGCGGACGAACTGCTTGTCGAACGACTGCTGCGGACGTCCGGGCTGCCACCGGTCGGCGGGCCAGAACCGGGACGAGTCCGGCGTCAGCACCTCGTCGGCGAGCACGATCGTGCCGTCGGGCCGCCTGCCGAACTCGAATTTCGTGTCCGCCAGGATGATGCCGCGGCCCAGCGCGAGGTCCCGGGCCGCCGCGTACACGCTCAGGGTGAGACGGCGCAGCTCCTCGGCGACGGCCGCGCCCGTGCGCTTGGCGACCTCGCCGAAGGAGATGTTCTCGTCGTGTTCGCCGAGCTCGGCTTTGGCCGCGGGGGTGAACACCGGCTCGTCCAGCCGCGAGCCGTCCACCAGCCCTTCGGGGAGCGGGAGTCCGCACACGGTGCCGGACGCCCGGTACTCGGCGAGCCCCGAACCGGTCAGGTAACCCCGGGCCACGCACTCGATCAGGAGCATGTCCAGGCGTTCGCACAGCATCGAGCGTCCGCGTAGCGCCGCGACGTCGCCGGCCAGTTCCGCAGGGTACTGCTCGGGATCAGCCGAGATCACGTGATTGGGGACCAGATCCGCCAGCCGCTCGAACCACCAGAGCGAGAGCTGGGTCAGGATCCGGCCCTTGTCCGGGATCGGGGTGTCCAGGACGTAGTCGAACGCCGAGATCCGGTCGGAGGCGACCAGGAGCAGCCGATCGCCGACGGCGTAGAGCTCGCGGATCTTCCCGGATCCCAGGTGCACCGCGCCGGTGACCATCGCGCTGCTGATCGCTCCCGGGGCGCTTTTCGCTTGAACCGCCGGGTCCGACGCGGGATCGGATCCCGCGGAGTCAGGAGTCTTGGTCATCTCAGCTCAGCTCCGCCAGCCGGTCGAACATGCCGGACAGGTTCGCCACGAACCGCTCCGGGCGGCACGCTTCGTCGAGTCGGGCCTCGTCGATCTTCAGGCCCGCCGTCGCCGCTTCTTCGCGCAGCGTGTCCCGGAACGGGCGCCCGGTCTCCCAGGTCTTCATCGCGGCACGCTGGGTGAGCGGGTAAGCCTCGGTGTCGCGGGCCAGCCCCATCTCGATCAGCTCAAGCAGCACGGTGGAGGTGTAGATCAATCCGCCGGTCGATTCGAGGTTCACCTTCATCCGGTCGGCGTCCACGACCAGTCCGCTCATCAGGCGGATCGTCAGATTGAGCATGTAGTCCAAGCCGGCGGCGGCGTCCGGCAGCGCCACCCGCTCGGTGGAGGAGTGCGAGATGTCCCGCTCATGCCACAGCGGGATGCCCTCCATGACCGGCACGGCCTGGGCGCGCACGATGCGCGCGAGGCCGGCCAGCCGCTCCGACATGATCGGGTTCTTCTTGTGCGGCATCGCGGAGGAGCCCTTCTGGCCCTTGCCGAAGGGTTCCCAAAGCTCGCGCACTTCGGTGCGCTGCCCGTGCCGCACTTCCAGGGCGATGGCCTCGAGCACGGTGGCCATCACGGCCAGCGCGCAGACCCACTCGGAGATCCCGTCCCGGATGACCACCTGGGTCGAGACCTCCGCCGCCTTGAGCCCGAGCTTTTCCGCTACGTAGCGCTCCACGGCCGGATCGATGTTCGAGTACGTACCGACCGCTCCGGAGATCGCCATGACGCCGACCGCTGCGCGCGCGGTGCGGATCCGATCGCGCGACCGCGCGACCGCATAGGCGAAGTCCGCCACCCGGTGGCCCCACACGTCCGGCTCGCCGTGGATGCCGTGCGTACGCCCGACGCGCAGCGTGCCGCGGTGCGCGAGGGCGTGGTCCCGGAGTACCGCCACGAGCCGATCCGACTTAGCCAGGATCAGATCGGTCGCCTCCACCAACTGGAGCGCGAGTGCGGTGTCGAGCAGGTCGGAGGAAGTCATCCCGAAGTGCACGTAGGCGGCCGCCTCGCGCGGTTCGGTGTTGTCGGCCCAGGCGGACAGGAACGCGATCACGTCGTGCTGGGTGACCGCCTCGATCTCGGCGACCGCCTCC
>DASUAR010000007.1:0-11137 GCA_035763685.1 Actinocrinis sp.
GATGGTTCACTGCGCGACGAGCCTGGGCGTGCGGCCGGAGCGTCCTCATACCGGTTGTCTGTGGGCGTTTCGGCCGTGCGTCCAGGCGAAGTCGATCACCGGATTCGCCCCTTGAGACATTCCCCAACACCGCCTAGGGCGTGTTCGGGGTTCGGATCATGGCGAATCGGCTGATCGACTTCGCCTGGCCGCACGCCTGAATCATCCAAGTACGACCCGGTACGAGGATGCTCCAGGCGCGCCCAGGCTCGTCGCGCAGTGAACCATCTGCGCCTGGCGGCGCGTGGCGATTCACTGAGCATGATCCGAACCCCGAACAGGCCCTAGAGGCGCACCGAGAAACCAACCGGAGGTCGCTACCCCCATGTCCGTGCACGAAGACGCCGTCGAACTGGCCGGCGAACTTGCCGAGTTGCGCCGCGCCCTGCACCGTGAGCCGGAACTCGGCCTCGAACTGCCCCGCACCCAGGAGAAGGTCCTCGCCGCGATCGACGGACTCGGCCTGGAAGTGTCGACTGGCAAAGGGCTGAACTCGGTAACCGCAGTGCTGCGCGGTAACGCACCCGGCCCGACCGTCCTGCTGCGCGGAGACATGGACGCGCTCCCGCTTCAAGAGGTGGGCAAGCACGAGTACATCTCGCGTAGCAACGGCATCATGCACGCCTGCGGACACGACCTGCACACGGCGATCCTCGCGGGCGCAGCCAAGCTCCTCTCCGCGCGGCGCGACGGCCTGCATGGCGACGTGGTCTTCATGTTCCAGCCGGGGGAGGAAGGCGACGACGGCGCGGCGCACATGATCGCCGAAGGCGTCCTCGACGCGACCGGCAAGCTGCCGAGCGCGGCGTACGCGATCCACGTCACCTCCGGGCTCCTCCCGCGCGGCGTGTTCGCGACAAAGCCCGGCACCCTGATGGCGGCTTGCGCGGACTTCAAAGTGACGGTCCGTGGACGCGGCGGCCACGGCTCGACCCCGTACCGCGCCAACGACCCGATTCCCGCGGCCTGCGAAATGGTGACCGCACTGCAGACCGTGGTGACGCGTAAGTTCGACATCTTCGACCCGATCGTGGTGACCGTCGGATACTTCCGGGCCGGGACGAAGAACAACATCATTCCGGACACGGCGGTCTTCGACGCGACCATCCGGGCCTTCTCCGCCGCCGCGCTCGAGCGGGTGCTGCCGACGGTGAAGGCGACCGTCGAGGGCATCGCGCAGGCGCACGGCCTCGAGGTCGACGCCGAGTTCCACAGCCTCTACCCGGTGACGGTCAACGACCAGGCGGCGGCCGAGACGGTCGGCGCGACGGTCCGCGAGCACTTCGGTGAGCAGCGCTTCGTCACGATGCCGCAGCCGCTGCCCGGCGCCGAGGACTTCTCGCGCGTCCTGGAACGCGTCCCCGGCGCGATGGTCTTCCTCGGCGCGACGATCGACGGCCGCGAGCCGGCGACCGCCCCGTTCAACCACGCCCCCGAGGCGGCGTTCGACGACCGGGTCCTGCCGGACGGCGCGGCGCTGCTGGCCCAACTCGCCGTCGACCGGCTCGCCGCCGCCGCGGTCAACTGACCCTGCCCAACCCGTAGAATGACCATGCGGCGAGCCGGTCGGGCGACCGCGTGCGCGGGCGTGAGCCCGCGCCCGAGGAAAGTCCGGGCTCCATAGGGCAGGGTGGTTGGCAACACCAACCCGGGGTGACCCGCGGGACAGTGCCACAGAAAACAGACCGCCGCGGCGCGAAAGCGCCGCGGTAAGGGTGAAACGGCGGGGTAAGAGCCCACCAGCGCCCGGGGTGACCCGGGCGGCTCGGTAAACCCCACCCGGAGCAAGGTCAAAAAGGGCAGACGCCAGCGGCAAACGCCGCGAACGCCGGCCAGCGCGAGTGTCTGAGGGCGGCCCGCCCGAGCTCGCGGGTAGACCGCTTGAGGCGTGCGGCGACGCACGCCCTAGATGGATGGTCGCCTCGCACGCTGTCCGCAGCGCGCGAACAGAACCCGGCTTACGAGCCGACTCGCCGTCAGATATGGCCGGAGCCAACAGGATCCGGCCATATCTGCTATGTTAGAACACTAATTCAAGTGATCCGATGGACTTCGCCCTGTAATGCCTCGTCAGTCCCTGTTCGCGCTCTGATCGCTGTGTTCAGAATGTTCCGAGGTGTTCCTGTGGGTATGTCCTCACGCTCAATGGTCTGCCGCGGGGTGTTCTCGCCGCCACCGGGCGTGTCGCACTGTTGCGAAACTTCTGTCCGGTTCGCCGCTTCTCCATGCGTCTGAGCTGCGCTTTCACTCCAAGTCGGGTCGCCGCGTTGCGCGAGGTCACCTCCGTGGTCATCACGGCCCCACACGCGGTCGAGGGTGTGGCGGGTGCGGTCGTCGGTGTCGGGGAGGAGGTGTCCGTAGGTGTCGGTGGTCTCGGCGGTGGTGGCGTGTCCGAGGTGGCGGGACAGTTCCAGGACAGGCAGGCCCGCGGCGAGGGCGGTGCTGGCATAGGAGTGGCGCAGCGTGTGAAAGGTGGTGCGGTGGGGGAGCCCGGCTGCGTGGACTGCGGGTTTGAGGATGTCCTGGTCGTAGTGACTGCGGCGGAGCAGGTGTCCGCGGGTGGTGGTGATCAGGCGGTCGTCGCCGCCGGGGACGTACCGCTCGATGTGCTGTTTGAGAGCCGTCTCGACGAAGGCGGGCATGGGGACGGTACGGCGGCTGGCTTTGGTCTTGGGCGGCGCGAGTTCGGGATGAGCGCCCGCGCGGGTGTGGGTGCCGACCTGCCGGTCGACGCGGTAGGTGTGGTGCTGGAAGTCGATGCGGGAGCGGCTGAGGGCGAGGGCTTCGCCTTGGCGCAGTCCGAGGCCGTAGCCGGCGATCACGGTGATGGCGTAGCGGGAGTTCATCGCCGAGCTGAGTGCGCGCACCTGGGTGGGGGAGAGGACCCGGATCTGGGTGGGTTGGATCTCGGGCAGGGTGATGCGTACGCAGCGACTCCGAGTGATGCGTTCGTCCAGGACGGCGGCCCGTAGGATGGAGGCGAGGATGCCGTAGCTGGTGCGTACGGTGCGCGGGGCCAGGCCATTGTCGCACAGGTGCTTGATCCAGGTCTGGATCTGCTCGCGGCGGATCGCGTCCAGCGGGATGGGTCCGAAGGTGGGGTTGATGTGGCGACGCAGATGATGGCGGTAGGTGTCCAGCGTCGACGGGCGCAGCGGCCGACCCGTTAGCCACAACTCGGCGTACTGGTTGAAGGGGAGGCGCCCGCGCGTCGGGTCCAGGTACGTGCCTGCCGTCTTGTCCGCTTCGACGCGGTGCGCGAACGCGTCTGCCTGGCGCTTGGTCGGGAAGGTGGCCTGTCGTACGCGCCCGGCTCGTCCGCCTGGCTCGCGCCAGCGCACCCGCCACCCGTGCCGACACTGCGACCGGTTCAGACACCCACACCGCTTGAACACACTGGCCATCGTGATCTCCCAGAACCGTTGGCGGATGCGCTGCACGGTCCTTGCGGACGGTACGCACCTCAATTTCTCAATATCATGATGTGATTGGCGTGCTGAGATTCACCGATGAGTAGGCCTATGTCGCCGGAAAGATCGCCGAAAGAACGGCTAAGAAGGTCGAGCCCTGATCAGTCCAGTCGGTGGTGGGGGAGTTCCTGGCCGCGCTGTGGTTTTCCTGTTTGCCCCGTGTTGATTCGCCCGTTTGCGTGTTGCGTCGGCTCGTTGACGGGATGGTCGCGACCTGGTCGTGTTCGAAGGGGCTGCGCCGGCGCCGGTAGGGTCTGTGCATCCGAAGTTGGCTGATCGTGTATGCCTCGTGCGGTCGGCGCGCTCGATCCCGCACATGAGCCCGACGCAAACGGCGGACGTGGCGGCCTGCGTCGAGGAGCGAATCGCTGTGGATAGGCGGGTAGAGCTGTCGTCGAACTGCTGTGTCGCGTCATGCGGTATTCGAGGCTTTACGTGTGCCACTTGTATCCGGACTCAACGCGACGTGTGGCAGGGCAAGAAGGGGCTGCGGTGGTAGTGGCGGGTAAATGGACGGATGAAGAGTTGGATGAGCTGGTCGAGCAGGCGATTGTCGATGCTTATGGGGATGACGAGCAGCGCGCCGCGTTCCTCGCGGTGATCGAGGATGAGCTGGCGCTCCCGTTCGACACGCAGGTGCTGGGCGTTTCGGTCACCGTGATCCGGATCGAGCAGGCGGACGATGGCAGCGTCGTCGCGGTGTGTCGCCGCGATCGGGTGACCCAGCGCATCGGCGTGCTGGATCTGCCATTGCCCGCTCCGCCGCCGGCGGGGGCGCAGTGGATCGAGGCGTACCGGCGCTGGGCGGGGTGAGGCGGGGATGAGCGAGTATCAGTACTACGAGTTCCTGGCTTTGGACCGGCCGCTGACCGACGCCGAGTACGGGCAGGTGCGGGCGCTCTCGACGCGGGCGCAGATCTCGCGGACCCGGTTCGTCAACGAGTATCAGTGGGGCGACTTCAAGGGCGACCCGGATGCGTTGATGGATCGCTTCTATGACGCGCATCTGTACTTCGCGAACTGGGGTACCCGGGTCCTGATTCTGCGTCTGCCGGGCGTGCTGCTGGACCTGCGCACCGCAGGCGAGTACTGCGACGGCGAGAGCGCGTCGGTGCGGCGCAGCGGCAAGCACACCATCCTGCGGTGGTACAGCGAGGACGAGGACGGTGAAGAGGACTGGGTGGACGGAGGCCCGGGGCCGTTGGGGGCGCTTGTCGGAGTGCGCGCGGAGCTGGCCGCGGGTGACTTGCGCCCGCTGTATCTGGGCTGGCTCGCCGCGCTGAGCACTGGAGAGTTCGGGAGCCTGGAGGAGTTCGACGACGGGGGCGATGAAGGAGATGTGTTCGAGCCCGCGGTTCCGGCGGGGCTGGGTCGGCTGACCGGCGCGCAGCGCGCGTTGGCCGATTTCCTGCGTGTGGACGCGGATCTGTTGGACGCGGGCGCCGAGGCGTCCGCCGAGCTCGGCGCCGAAGCAGGAGACACGGCCTCGGCCGTTGGCCGCTGGGTCAAGGGTCTGACCTCCAAAGAGAAGGACGCGGCGCTGCGGCGGCTGCTGAGCGACGATGACCCGCACGCCCGCGCCGAACTGCTGCGCGCCGCTCGTCCCACGGCTGTTAGGCCAGGCGGCAGCAGACCCACGGTGCGCGCGTTGCTCGAGGCCGCGGCCGTGCGGTCTGAGGCGCGCGAGAGGGAGCACCAGCGGCTGGTGGAGGTGGAGCGCGAACGGCGCGAGCAGCAGGCGCGGCGGGAGCGGGAGCGGCGGCTTGATGAGCTGGCCGGGCAGGGCGAGCGGCCGTGGCCGAGGTCAACGCCCTGATCGCGGGCAAGACCGCGCGACACTACCAGGCCGCGGTCGCGCTGCTGACCGACCTGCAGGAGCTCAGCAGACGCGGCGGGGACGCGACGGCGTTTGGCCGCCGCGTAGTGGACCTGCGAGCGGCGCACCAGCGCAAGCCGGCCCTGATCGAACGCCTGGACAGCGCCGGGTTGCGCTGACGCAGCACATGGGCTCAGCGTCGAGCTCCAGGGGGCTCGTGCGGGCCGACCGGTCGGCGCTGGGCGGCAGCTGGTGCTTGCGGGGCCAATGATGCCGGGACGTGTGTGTTTGCGTGTGGCGATTTCCCGACATGGCCGCGTGGTGGCGGGCCCGAGGGTTGGGGCGGGCGATGATGGGGGTGTGGACGAGTGGGATGACCCGCTGGAGCTGCGCATCCGGCTGGATCTCGCGTTGGAGCGAATCGCTGTGCTTGAAGGCGAGCTGGCCGATCTGCGAGCCGCGCATGGATCCGTTCGCGCCCAGAGCGCGCCGTCAGCTCACGAGGCGGCGGCTACGTCCACCACTCTCCACCGACTACGGTCGGCTGGCCCTGGTCGGCCTGTGGTGGATCAGTCGTCATCGCCGGAGGCGAAGCTCGAGCTGTTCCGTGAGCTGTTCGCGGGGCGCCAAGACGTGTACGCCCTACGGTGGACCGGCGCGAAAAGCGGCAAATCCGGGTGGAGCCCGGCCGAGCGCGACTCGTTCGGCGCTCGGGAGCGTCCGCAGGATGAGCGGGAGTTTCTGCCGCTGACCGACGAGGTGCTGACGCGACATCTGGCCCGTACCGCACCGGGGGCACGGCAGGTGCACATCGGTTTGTACCCGATGCTGTCGGATGACACCTGCCGGCTGCTGGTGTGCGATTTCGACGACGCCGAATGGCAGGCGGACGCTGTCGCGTTCCACGCGGCGTGTGCTGGGGCCGGGGTGCCCGCCGCGCTGGAGGTCTCTCGCTCCGGTCAAGGCGCACACGTGTGGCTGTTCTTCACCGGCCCGGTGACCGCCGGTACGGCGCGGGCCCTGGGGTTCGGGATTCTGCGCCGGGCGATCGCGGCCCGCGGACGGATGCGGCTGTCCAGCTACGACCGGTTCTTCCCGGCCCAGGACCTGCTGCCGGTCAATGCGCGCGGCGGCCAGCGCTTCGGCAACCTGATCGCGCTGCCCTTGCAGGGCGACTGCCGCGCCGCAGGTACGACCGTGTTCTGCGACCCAGAGACCCTCACCCCGCATGCCGACCAGTTCGCCTTCCTCTCCGGCCTACAGCGGCTCGCTCCCGGTCAGGTGGCCGAACTCGCCACACAGTTCGGCGAGGTCGCGACCGGGCCGCGCCCGTCGATCGGCGGCGCGGCGGGCCTGCTGCCGACCAAACCTCGCCGAGGCGCGCTGGGGCGCGCTCCGAAACTCGTGTCCGCCCGCATGCGAGCGATGCTGGAGATTCCCACGCAGGATCTTCCTGCGCAGTTGATCGCGGCGCTCAAGCACGCCGCGTCTCTGCGCAACCCCGAGTTCTACCGCCGCCAAGCGCAGCGCTACTCCACGTTCGCCACTCCGCGGTTCGTCTGCTGCTTCGACGACACCGACCCACCTGTGCTGCGCCTGCCCCGCGGCCTGGCCGATGAGGCGGCCGACCTGGTGCGTGCGGCGGGCGGCAGCCTGGAGATCACATACGACGCGGGCGAGAGCGAATCGATCAAGGTTGGGTTCGCGGGCAGCCTCACGCCGATTCAGCAGGCCGCGGTGGCGGCGATGGCCGAACACGAGGCCGGGGTGCTGGTCGCGCCGCCCGGGGCGGGCAAGACGGTGATGGCCTGCGCGCTGATCGCCCGTCACGCGGTGCCCACCGCGATCGTGGTGGACCGCCGGGAATTGCTCGAACAGTGGCGCGAGCGGCTCGATGCGTTCCTCGACCTGCCGCCGGCGGAGATCGGCGTGATCGGGGCGGGGAAGAACCGCCGCACCGGAGTGGTCGACCTGGTCATGCTGCCCACCCTGGCCCGGCGCGCACCCGAGGGTCCGCTAGACGGATACGGACTGGTCGTCGTCGACGAGTGCCACGGCCTTGGCGCGCCCGCCGCGTACGCCGCAGTCAGCCAGGCCCGCGCCGCCCGCTGGCTCGGGTTGTCCGCCACCCCCTACCGGGCCGACAACCTCGACGGGCTGATCACTTTCGCCTGCGGGCCGGTGCGCCACAGCATCGAACCGGCACCCACCGTCCCGCAGCACCTGGTCACGCACGCGACCGGGTTCACGACCCAGGAGAGCGGCACGGACGGCCCCTCCATCCAGGCGATCTACGGGGAACTGGCCGCCGACCCCGGCCGCAACCAGCAGATCGTCGCCCACATCCACGACGCCGCGAAACGGGGACGGCGCATCCTGACGCTCACCAACCGCATCGGCCACCTTGACGCCCTGGCCGCGGATCTGCGCGCCGCAGGCCTTGATCCACTGGTCCTGCACGGGCAACTGTCCCCGGCCGAGCGGCGCGCCGCACGAGAGCAACTGGCCGAGCAGGCCGGCGCCCCGCACATCCTGCTGGCCATCGACAAGATCGCAAGCGAGGGGCTCGACCTGCCCCATCTCGACACCCTGGTGCTGGCCAGCCCCGCCGCGTTCAAAGGACGCGTCGTGCAGCAGGTCGGCCGCATCCAGCGCGCCCACGCCCTCAAGACCAGCATCGAAGTGCACGACTACCTCGACGCCGAAGTCCCCGTCCTGGCCCGCATGCACGCCCGACGCCGCAGAATCCTCACCCGACTCGGCTTCGCCCCCGCCACCCCCGATCAACTCGACACCAGTCCGTCCACGAGCGATAACGACGGCACGCCGCCCCGCGTCGCGTACCCAATCGCCGAAGTCGGCACAGCCGAACCTCCGATGCGCCGATCTGTAAGCGTCGACAGCAGGCTGGTCAGAACGTGGGCCCGAGCCAACGGATACCAGGTAGCCGACCGAGGCCGGATCAGCACCGATATCCGAGCCGCATTCGAAAGGTCTGCGACGCCCGGCTCGGAGGGGAATTCACCGTAAGCCCTGCGGGAGCGGTGCCGTGATGATCGAGGGCAGCGGCGGTTTTTTGTCGGTGGGCCCGCTCAGCCGCGTGACGTGACGGTGTAAAGGCCGTGGGCATGTGCGCGAGACGGTTTAGAGGTCTACTACCCATTACTCGATGTGGAGACGTTGTTGAGGGCGAGCCGGCTCGTGCGGGGAGTGTCTCGTCGGGAAGGATCTCACCACACAGGGCGATTACTGATTCGTCAGCTTGTCGACGAGGCGGCATGTCAGAGGCATTGCTTCGATGCGCCACCAGGGACTCTCATCGCGAGCAGATGCTCTGGAGCGGCGGCCGAGAACTGCAGCTCGCGATGCTCGAAGATCGCCGCGCTCGCGTTGCCCCCTGGCCGGGTACACGCTGGTCTACTCATTGAGCTGTTAGCGGGGTAAGACCAGGTCGTCGGTGACAGCACGCGCCTTGTCGACCTCCCCGTGCGGCTCGAACGGGGCAGCGATATCCAGCGTGGCACGCCGAGCGTCACAGGTCGGCGCCATCGCCGCGTCGACGATTTGGCGAACCGTGAATCGGCACACGCGCTCCGGTAAAGGCCAAACGAACACCACGGCCGACGGCTCCGCCGAAGGGCCACGCGACGATGGGACGAGACCGCCGGTCCGGAATCCGCGCAGTGAGTTACCCATTCGAGTGAACGGCCGGGCGCTGGGACTCCCGGCGGCCGGCATCTCTGGTTGTGTGTTGGCAGAGTCGGCAGCCGTATCGCCACGCCGCGTGCGGGCCGTTGGTGATAGGGAGCACGGCGCCCGCGTCAGCGAAGACCACGTGATCCGGGGACCAGCTGTGCCGTGGCGGCGCTCAGGCGGCGGGACGCTTTCTTGTACCTCAGAATCAGGGGGCGGTGACGGTCGGCGTGACACTGCCGAAACCGGGCGACGCGGAGCACACCGCGATCATGGGCACCATGCCCTGGTGGAGTGCGCTCGCTGTATCGCCGGCCTTGCCGCCCGCCGGGCAGGAAGAGGTGGCGCAGGCTCTTGCGGTCCACGGCAGCCGGGGGCAGCGGACGGCGTTCTACGGCCGCGATGACCTAACGAAGGCCGCACGTATCTGTCTGTTTCAGGCCGTGTCCGCGCGGGAGGCAGCCCTGCTGCTGGCCCACGATGACAGTCCGGATGTCGAGTGTCTCAAAGCCGCAGTCGCCGTCCACGGCCCGTGCGCGGACTTCGTGATCCTGTGTGCCAGACACCCGCACCTGCACGCGGCGGCCGTGCAAATTGCCGCTCAGCTACGCGCCGACCAGGCGATAGAGGCCGCCCGGCGGTGGCCGCGCCGCGAACAGTTGCCCATGGCCGTTCACACGGCGTTGATCGAGGCGATGCTCGCCGACCTCCCATCCCGGGAACTGTCGGAAGGCCCGGATGAAGCGGAGAACCGTCGTGCCTTCGAGGCGCAACACGCTGCGGAGATCACATGGGAGGCGAACCTGTGGGAGCTGTTGGAGCACGTGCCACAACTGTGGGAGTCCCTGGCCCGTCGAGAGACGACGGCCGGGCGCCACGTGCAGTGGGTTCTGCTCGCCCGGGCCGACGATCTGCCCGACGAGACGCTCCGCGCCTGCCTACCGGCCGTCACACACTCCTGGTGGGGCAAGGGGAGTCCGTACTTGACAGCTCACATCCGCTTGTGCGCCCTACGAGGGTACGTAGAAAGCTTTCCCCGCCTGCGTGAGATCGCCCAAGACCGGATCGATCAGACCGTCGCCGAAGTGCTCGCCAACGGTTGGTCTGTGTACCCGCAGTTCTCATTCCTGTTCGACTGGGATTCCGTCGACGCCCTCGCCGTCATCAGCCGAAACCCGCGACACCTCACCCGAGCCGCCAACGCCCTGGTCGAGACCGAGCCGCCGAACCTGAATTTCGACGAGCGCGAACCATGGGAGACCCGGGTCGCGCGCGCCGCAATCGGCCTTGCCTCCAATCCCATCACCCCCGATACAGCAGTTCGGGGCCTCGTCCACCTCTTGGACCGCCCCACCATCCGGCTGGCCGCAGGCCGCGGGCAGGAGGCCCTGCGAAGCACCTGCGCCGCCGAAATCGCCTGGCGCGATGAGGGATCATCCTCCCCTCAAGTAGCCAGAAAGCCGATCCGGATGCGATCTGTGCCCAGCGACCGCAGGCTGTCCGAATGTCCTGAACCCTATGCGGCACTGCGCGAATGTCTCAGCCTCATCGACGGCCCGCCCGCGCAACGCGAACCCGCCATCGCGGCGATGCTGGCCTCCGAATTCATGGACAGCGAACTGCTGTCCATGCTGCCCGCAGCCGACGTGTTGACCAGCGAGCACCAAGCGGAGAGCGCCGCCGAGCTGATCGCCGCCGCGCTCGGCGAGGACCACGAGCGGTGGGCCGCGTGGGGCCGGCTCACCGAGGCAATGCCCGATTCTCGCATCACATTGGGCCGACTCCTCTCCGGCTGCGCCCGATAGCGCGCGGGTTTCGCGGCATCCATCACCTCGACGAGCCGGATGATGGCGAGCGACTATGCCCTCGCGAACTCGATCTCGTAGATGAGTCGCGGTTGGTGTCGGCCACACCGTGGAGCAACGGATCCGGTATCTCTTCGTCGACGATCCCAGCCCTTGGCGACCTGAAGGACGCCAAAGAGTGTCAACGGCCGTTTGGTTGTGGCTCAGGCGCAAGTTCCGTGAAGCGGGTCTTGTGATCTTCAGTTCGCGAGCAGGACGCGCTTACGCAGGAGATCCGGCTTCGCTCTGCCGAACATCTGGCGTTTCAGCATCTT
>DASUAR010000008.1:0-5086 GCA_035763685.1 Actinocrinis sp.
GCTTGGGCGAGCCGACCCGGCCGGTCTCACCGGTGGAGTAGGGCGGGAAGTTGTAGTTGTGCATGTAGCGCTTGCGCGTCTCCGGCGCGAGCGTGTCGAGCTGCTGCTCCATGCGCAGCATGTTGAGCGTGGTGATGCCCAGGATCTGGGTCTCGCCGCGCTCGAACAGCGCCGAGCCGTGCACCCGCGGCACGACCTCGACCTCGGCGGCCAGCGCGCGGATGTCGGTGACGCCGCGGCCGTCGATGCGGACCCGGTCGCGGATGATCCGCTCGCGCACCAGCTTCTTGGTCAGCGCGCGGAAGGCTCCGGAGATCTCCTTCTCCCGGCCCTCGAACTGGCCGGCCAGCTTCTCGACCGCGACGGCCTTGACCCGGTCCTGCTCGGCCTCGCGCTCCTGCTTGCCCGCGATGGTGAGCGCGGCGGTGAGGTCGGCGGAGACCGCCTCGCTGACCGCGTCGAAGACGTCCTGCTGGTAGTCGAGGTACTTCGGGAACTCGGCGACCGGCCTGGCTCCGTTCGGATGCTGTGCGGCCTGGCGGGCGAGCTCGGCCTGCGCCTGGCACAACACCTTGATGAACGGCTTCGCGGCCTCCAGGCCCTCGGCGACGATCTCCTCGGTGGGCGCCTGCGCTCCGTCGGCGACCAGCTGGATCGTGCTGGTGGTGGCCTCGGCCTCGACCATCATGATCGCCACGTCGCCGTCCTCGAGGACGCGACCGGCCACGACCATGTCGAAGACGGCGTTCGCCAGCTCGGGGTGGGTCGGGAAGGCGACCCACTGGCCCTCGATCAAGGCGACGCGCACGCCGCCGATCGGGCCGGAGAACGGCAGGCCGGCCAGCTGCGTCGAGGCGGAGGCGGCGTTGATCGCGACCACGTCGTACAGGTGCTCGGGGTTGAGCGCCATCACGGTGGCCACGATCTGGATCTCGTTGCGCAGGCCCTTGGCGAAGGACGGGCGCAGCGGCCGGTCGATCAGCCGGCAGGTGAGGATGGCGTCCTCGGAGGGACGGCCCTCGCGGCGGAAGAAGGAGCCGGGGATCCGGCCCGCCGCGTACATCCGCTCCTCGACGTCGACGGTGAGCGGGAAGAAGTCGAGCTGGTCCTTCGGGTGCTTCGAGTAGGTGGTGGCGGACAGCACCATGGTCTCGCCGTCCAGATAGACCACCGCCGAACCGGCCGCCTGCCGGGCGAGGCGCCCGGTCTCGAAGCGCACGGTGCGGGTTCCGAAGCGACCGTTGTCGATGACCGCCTCGGTGGTGAAACTGCTGGGACCCTCCACGGGGTGCCCTCCTTGTCGTGTCCTGACGGAACGCGACGTCACCGAAGCGGCGACCTGATCCTGGACACCGGTCTCCGATCGAAGCCGGCGGGCGGGGCGCGCATCCGCGCCACCTCCGACGGCCACTACCGAAGATCGGTACCGGTCTCACCTACGGCGATGAACGCCGCGTTCCTTCATCTCTCGGCCCGGCCGTCCCGGCGCGGACCCCTTCTCAACTATCTAGCTATCCAACGTCACGCTAACCCATGCGGCCCAGGCTTGGGGCGGCGAAACACCAGAACGGGGTGTCCCACCGGCCCGACACTGCCTGGCCAGCCGCTTGATCGCGATACGCCAAGGAGCGGCACCCGACTGCTACGGGCACCGCTCCCGAGGTACTGCCGTTATCGGCGCAGACCGAGACGCTCGATCAGCGCGCGGTAGCGCTCGATGTCCTTCGCGGCCAGGTACTTCAGCAGCCGGCGGCGCTTGCCCACCAGCTGGTACATGCCGCGGCGGGAGTGGTGGTCGTGCTTGTGCGCCTTCAGGTGCTCGGTCAGGTCGTTGATCCGCTTGGTCAGCAGCGCGACCTGGACCTCCGGGGAACCGGTGTCGCCTTCGGCGGTGCCGTACTCGGCGAGGATCTGCTTCTTCGTGGCGACGTCGAGGGCCATCGGTCTCCTTCAGAGGTGAGCACCCGGGCGCACTCGGTCTTACTCACAAGTGCAAACGAACCCGGTGGTGCTTGCGCAACACGTCATTGGCGCTGCGTCACGTAAGTCTAGCTGACCCGGCGGGCGCTTTGGGCCAAGATCACCCGCGCTGTGGACAGCGGATCAGTGGTGTCCGGCGGACTGGACCGTGGTGTAGATGTCGAGTACGCCGAGCAGCACCGGAATGACCGAGGCGAGCAGCAGTCCGTCGAGCAGGTCGATGCTGCGGGCCCAGCGCGGGGAGAGCGAGCGGTTCGGCAGCGCGAAGGCCACCGCGACCAGGATCAGGCCGGCCGCGAGGACCGCGCCGAAGAACCAGGTCTGCCGGGCCAGCGTGGAGACGTGGACGGCCGCGCCGACCATGAGCACCACGATCGTGCCGACCCCGCCCCACACCAGGGTGCCGACCTGCGCGGAGCGGCGGAACAGGCGTGCGCGGGAGAGGGCGGCCATGCCGAGCACGCCGGCCATGCCCTGCGCCCAGGCGCCGCCGCTGCGGCCGTCGCTGGCGAAGGCGAGGACGAACGCGCTGAGCAAGATGGTGACGGCGCAGGCCGCGGTCAGTCCGGTGAGCAGTTCGTGGCTGCGGCGGGCCCGGCGGTCGATCGCGGCGGTGTCCACCGGGTCGTCGTTGCCGGGCGGCAGCGCAGCCTTCTGCGCGGTGCTGCTCACCTGCGGCGCGCCGTCGACGAGCTGCGGCATCGGGAAACGCACGGCGCGCAGCGCGAGGCCGGGCAGGAATCCGATGGCGGCGATGGCCACGGTTCCGGCCCCGGCGGCCAGCTTCGCCGGATCGGCGCCGCTGGCCAGGCCCACCACCCCGGCGATCGCGCCCGCGGCGGCCGCGATGGAGGCCGCGAGGTACGCCTCGTCGTGCTCCTCCTGGAGGATCGCGCCGACGACCGAGATGACCAGGACCACCGAGCAGCCGACGATGAAGTGCGAGCGGCCGAGTCCGGCGCCGGCGTTGATCGGCAGCACGCCGAGCCCGGCGAGGAAGGCGTAGGGCACCGCGCAGCCGCCGAGGACCGCGCCGCCGACGTGGTCGCCGTAGACGCGGGAGCGCAGGCCGCCGAAGACAGTGAGCAGCAGGGCCATGACTCCGGCGACGAAGGCCGGCATGCCGTGCGGGTCGTTCGAGGTCCACAGCACCCACGCGCCGAGGGCGAGCAGCACGGCGCCGCCGGTCAGGCCGATCCGGCGGTAGTGCGTCGCGCCCCACATCCGGCGGTCCTCGGCGACGGTCTGCGCGATGGCGTCGACCACGTCGTCGAAGACCGGCGGGGGCAGCGTGTCGGTGGCCGGGCGCAGGTAGAGCAGGTCGCCGTTGCGCACGCCCTGCGCGGCGAAGGACATGCCGGTGTCCAGCTCGGAGCCGTCGAGCCTGGCGAGCACGAACCCTGCGTGCGCGCCCTCGCTCTGCCACTGGTCGGCCATGCGCAGCACGTCGGGCAGCAGCTCGGCCAGCGGCACGTCCTCCGGCAACGCCACATCGACTCGGACATTCGGCGCAACCACCGTAATACGGCAGAAGCCTGTCATAACCCCGCTGCTCATCGCGGCCCCTCCTCGTTCCCCGCTCGCCTCAGCTTCTTGGCGCGGCAGGCATCCTATCGACTGGTCGCGCGCGGCCGGTAGCATCGGGACACTGTCGAACTGCCCGGCTGGTTTCACGGGAAATGAACGGGTCAGGTCCACGCACGGGAGGGCTGCGGGTTGAGTACGGTCATTGTGAAGCGGCCACCACGGGTGCATCCCCCGCAGGTGCCCGCGGGAGAGGTCTTCCTCGAACCGCCGCCCGAACTGGCGCGCACCGCCAAGGACGGCAGTGCCCTGATGAACGCCCTGCCGATGCTGGCGAGCGTCGGCTCAGTGGCCTTCTTCTTCATGCCGGGAACGAATGTCCTGATGAAGCTGATGGGCGGCATGACCCTGATGTCGTCGCTCGGCTTCGTGGTCATGTCGTTGGTCAAGGGCAAGAGCGGCGGCAAGGGGAAGACCGCTGACGCGCGCCGCGACTATCTGCGTTACCTGAGTCAGGTGCGCGCGCAGGTGCGCAAGACCCAGCAGCAGCAGTACACCGCGCAAATGTGGTCGCACCCGAGCCCTGCGCACCTGTGGGCGATCGTGACCAGCGGCCAGCGGCTGTGGGAGCGGCGGCCGACCGACGGGGACTTCGTGCAGGTGCGCCTCGGATCCGGCGCCCAGCGGCTCTCGACGCCGCTGGTGGCCCCGGAGACCGCGCCGGTGGACGAACTCGAACCGGTCTGCGCGGACGCGCTGCGCCGCTTCATCACCGTGCAGGGCACGCTGGACGGGCTGCCGCTGGCGGTCTCGTTCCGCTCGTTCTGGCACGTGCTGGTCGGCCCGACCGGCGACGGCACCGCGCAGGACGCGCGCGCCGAGGCCCGGGCGATCCTCTCGCAGCTGGCCACCTTCCATGCCCCGGACGAGCTGCGCATCTGCGTGGTGGCCGCGGAGAACCGGCGGCAGCACTGGGAATGGGTCAAGTGGCTGCCGCACGCGCAGCACCCGAAGGACACCGACGCGGCCGGCTCGGTGCGCCTCATCTTCTCCGACGCCTCAGAGCTCGAAGAAGCCCTCGGCTCGGATCTGTCCGACCGGCCGCGCTACTCCCGCGAAAGCCAGCCGCTGTACGAACAGCCGCACATCGTCGTGGTGGTGGACGGCGCGCGGGCCAGCGGCGAATCCATGCTCTTGCACGGTGACGGCCTGATGGGCGTCACCATCGTCGAGATCGACACGGAGGGCCACGCCGCGGCCGTGCGCGGCGGAGTGCAGCTGGGCATCGACGGCGACAAGCTGAACCTGGCCACCTCCACCGGCGCCAGCTTCGCCGGCAACAGCGACCGGCTGTCCATCCCGCAGGCCGAGGCGCTGGCCAGGCAGCTGTCCCCGCTGCGGGTCGGCGGCGGCGCGGACGGCGACGAGCCGCTGCTCTCCTCGCTGGACTTCACCGACCTGATGAGCATCGGCGACGCAGGGTCCTTCGACACCCGGCGCGGCTGGAAGCGGCTCTCGCCGCAGGACCGGCTGCGGGTGCCGATCGGGGTCGGCGAGAACGGCGAGCCGGTGATCCTGGACA
>DASUAR010000009.1:0-32245 GCA_035763685.1 Actinocrinis sp.
CGGCGGCGCCGACGTCTTCGTCCACTTCACTGCGATCCAGACGAACGGCTACCGTTCGCTCGACGAGAACCAGCGCGTCGAGTTCGACGTCACCAGCGGCCCGAAGGGCCCGCAGGCGGAGAACGTCAAGCCCCTGTAGTCAGGCCGCTGTGTTGTCATAGGCCGCTGTAGTCAGCTAAACCAAAGAAGCCCCTCTTCGCTGAACGGGCGTCTCGCGCGCTCCGCGTCCACCAGGACGCGGAGCGTCGTGCTTTCTTCGGCCGCTTGTGCGGTACGTTCGCGCAGCGGGGGTACCGTGCAAGGCATGGGCAGGGTGACGACGCGGGAAGCGGTGCTGAAGCTCGGCGGCGACGCGGGCAGCGGCGGGCGGCGGTCACGGGACATCCTGGCCGCCGAGGAGCCACTGGAGATCCGGGTGGCCGGCAAGCAGATCGCCGTGACGATGCGCACGCCCGGCGACGATTTCGATCTGGTGGCGGGCTACCTCGTCGGCGAGGGCGTGATCCGCGAAGCGCACCAAATAGCCCGAATGCGCTTCTGCGGCGACTCGGCCTGTTCAGGCCCGGTCGGGCTCGGCGGCGCGTGGTCGCCCGACCGAATCGAGGCCGCGCACGACACGTACAACATCGTCGATGTCGATCTCGCGCCCGGCACCGCGGTGCCGCTTTGGTCGCTCGACCGGAACACCTACACCACAAGCGCGTGCGGCGTGTGCGGCAAGTCGAGCATCGAAGCAGTTCGCGCCAACGCGCACTGGAGTGTCGAGACCGATCCCGTCCGGATCACGCCGGAGATCCTCTATTCGCTGCCGCGGACGCTGCGCGCAGGGCAGAAGCTGTTCTCGAAGACCGGCGGTCTGCACGCGGCCGGATTGTTCACGTCCGACGGGACACTGCTGTGCGTCCGGGAGGACGTCGGGCGGCACAACGCGGTGGACAAGGTGATCGGCTGGGCGGTGCGCGACGGTCGCTTGCCCCTGCGCGGGCACCTGCTGGCGGTGAGCGGACGCGCCTCGTTCGAACTCGTCCAAAAGGCAGCCGCCGCCGGGATCCCGCTGCTCGCCGCCGTGTCCGCGCCTTCCTCCCTAGCGGTGGAGCTGGCGCGGGAGTCCGGTATGACGCTCGCGGGTTTCGTGCGCGGCGAGTCCGCCAACGTCTATTGCGGCGTGGAACGCATCGCGTCGGGCGAGTAGGTCGTCTTCGCGACGAGCGCCACGGCCTCCGCCGTCGAGTGCACCCGAAGCTTCGCCAGGATGTTGCGCACGTGCGTACGAGCGGTGTTCGGGGACACCTTCAGCCGTGCGGCGATGCTCGCGCGGGTAAGCCCTTCGACCAAGCAGCTGAGCACTTCCCGCTCGCGCCGGGTCAGTGAGCTGATCGGCGACTTGGTTTCAAGCGCCGGGACCTGAACCGGGCGCGTGGACGCGATGGCGAGGATCCGTGACTGCACGCCGAGCTTGGTGAGCACGTTCCGCGTGTGCGAGCGGGCCGTGGCCGGAGCGATGTCCAGGCTCCTGGCGATCTGCCGGTTCGACTCGCCCTCTGCCAAGCAGAGCAGCACATCACGCTCCCGCTCGGTCAAGTTATCGCAACTCCCGAACGTCATGGCGGCAACCCCCGATGGCTAGGCGCGGTCAATACATCTCGACCGTAGGCGCACGGGATCACGCGCGGGACAAGTTCCGCCATACTCACTCGATTGAGTGAACGACGTGGTTATCTGACCAACCGAGGGCGCGCTCCCGTTGTCCCGCTCAACTGGACAACCGCCGCCTGTCCCGCTCAACGACTCAAAACCGGACGCTGCAACGTGACGCGCGGGAGCGAAGGAGAGGTGGTGTGGAGCGCACCCCCGGACACTGCTGCATCACCCGCGCGGAAGGTACGCGGCCTGACAGGGAAACCGGCGGCTTGGGCTGGGACCCGCTTTTCTGAAGATCCGTCGACGCGTGTCCCGCGTTATCCTCCACCGCCGTCGGCAAAGCTATCGCGAGACCCACAACGGACAAGGGCGTCTGGGTCGAGTACTGCTGTGAACGAGACTTGCCGCTGCACGAAAGCCGCGTAGCGGAGATGTCATCGCAGGGGTCTTGTATTGGAAAAGCACGACGGCGGGCGGCGGTAGGCGGAATCGTCGGAAAAATGGAATATCCAGGCAACCGAAATGGGCTTCGCTGAGCCCGCTCGAAACGTGTGGCCGGAAGGTCACTCGGCGAGCACTAGCCACTGCTCCTCAAGCCGTTCGCGCTCGGCGGCGAGGTCACGCAGTTCGGCGTCGAGCTTGCCGATGGCCTCATAGTCCGTCGCGGACTGCGCCATCTGCTCGTGCACCTGCGCCTCGCGCGCCGTGATCTTGTCGAGCTGCCGCTCGATACGCGCCATCTCCTTCTGCGCTGCGCGCTGGTCACGGGCACTCGGCGCAGTGCGCTCGCTCGCGATCGATCCCGCGGCACGCTCGCTTCCTGCTTTGGCACGCTGCTGCGTCGCCTCGGCCGCAGCGACCACCTCCGCCCGCCGCTGGAGGTACTGGTCGACGCCTCCTGGCAGCATCCTGATCCTGCCGTCGCCGAGCAGCGCGGCGATCCGGTCGGTGGTGCGCTCCAGGAAGTAGCGGTCGTGCGAGACCACGATGAGCGAGCCGGGCCAGCCGTCGAGCAGGTCCTCAAGCGCGGTGAGTGTGTCGATGTCCAGGTCGTTGGTCGGCTCGTCGAGCAGCAGCACGTTCGGCTCGTCCATCAGCAGCCGCAGCAGTTGCAGCCGCCGCCGCTCGCCGCCGGACAGGTCACCGACCGGGGTCCACTGCTTCTCGCCCACGAAGCCGAAGCGCTCAAGCAGTTGAGAGGCCGTCAGGGTGCGGCCCTTGCCCAGATCGACGGCGGCGCGCACGTCCTCGACCGCCTTGAGGACGCGCGTGTCCGGAGGAATCTCGGTGATCTCCTGGGAGAGCATCGCGGGCTTGACCGTGACGCCGGACACCACCTTGCCGGAGTCGGGCGTGACGGCGCCGGTCAGCAGCCGCAGCAGGCTGGTCTTGCCCGAGCCGTTGACTCCGACGAGGCCGATGCGCTCGCCGGGCGCGAGCTGCCAGGTGACGTGGTCGAGCAGGGTCCGGGCCGCGCCGACCGAATACGTAACGTCTTCGAGCTCGTAGACGGTCCGGCCGAGGCGCGCGGTGGCGAACTGCATCAGCTCGGCCGAATCGCGCGCCGGCGGCTCGGTGGCGATCAGCGCGTTCGCGGCCTCGATGCGGAACTTCGGCTTCGAGGTGCGCGCCGGGGCCCCCCGGCGAAGCCAGGCCAGCTCCTTGCGCAGCAGATTCTGCTTGCGATCCCAATCGGCTGAGGCGACGCGCGCACGCTCGGCCCGCGCCAGCACGAACGCCGAGTAGCCGCCCTCGTAGGAGTGCACCTGACCGTTGGTCACTTCCCAGGTCTGAGTGCAGACCTCGTCGAGGAACCAGCGGTCGTGCGTGACGACCAGGAGTGCGGAGCGACGAGCCTTGAGATGGGCGGCCAGCCAGGCGATCGCCTCGACGTCGAGATGGTTGGTCGGCTCATCGAGCAGGAGGACCCGGTCGCCGCGGTCCGCTTCGAGCAGCGCCTTGGCGAGCGCGATGCGGCGGCGCTCACCACCGGAGAGCGGGCCGACGACGGTGTCGAGTCCGTCGCGGAAAGCCGGAGCCCCGATACCGCCGAGCAGGCCGGTAAGCACGTCACGCACGTGGGCTTGTCCGGCCCACTCGTGCTCTGCCATGCCCGCGAGCAGCAGTTGCCTGATCGTCGCGGCCGGGTCGAGTTCGTCGTGCTGACCGACCACATTGATCTGCACCATGCCGCTGTGGATCACCCGGCCGGCGTCCGGCGATTCGAGCTTGGCGAGCAGGCGCAGCAGCGTGGACTTGCCGCCGCCGTTGCGCCCGACCACGCCGATGCGGTCGCCCTCCGCGATGCCGAGCGACACGCCGTCGAGCAGCGTCCGGGTGCCGTACGCCTTGCTTACGGCCTCGATGTTGACCAGGTTTGCCACGACAGCAACGGTACCCGGACGCGAAGCGTGCTCTGTCCGGTTACTGCACGATGGGAAGTACCGCACCGTCACGCAGGAAGAGCGGGATGCGTTCTAGCGGAGCGTCGACGATCACCGACTGGCCGCCCTCGTATTCCCGTCCCGTCCACGCATCCCGCCACGACGCGCCCGCCGGCAGGTACACCGTCCACGCACGCGCATTGGCCTCAAGCACCGGCGCGACCAGGAGGTCCGGGCCGAACAGGTACGCCGTGTCGACCTCCCACGCCTTCGGGTCGTCCGGGAACTCGACGAAATACGGCCGCATCGGCGTGAGACCGCTCTCGTGTGCCTCGCGCATCACGTCGAGGATGTACGGCTTGATCCGCTCGCGCAGCGCGATGTACGAGGCCATGATCTCGGCCGCTTCCTCGCCGTACGACCAGATCTCGTTGGGCGCACCGGTCATCCCCGGCCCGAACGGGGTCGCGGGCGAGCGCACGCCGTGCAGCCGGAAGATCGGGCTGAACGCGCCGAACTGGAACCAGCGGACCATCACCTCGCGGTACTCCGGCGAGGTCGGGTCGCCGCCGTGGAAGCCGCCGATGTCGGTGTTCCACCACGGAATTCCACTCAGCGCCGTGTTCAGCCCGGCTGGGATCTGCTTACGCAGCGTCTCGAAGTCGGTGAATATGTCGCCGGACCAGAGGATCGCGCCGTACCGCTGCGAACCGGCCCAGGCCGAGCGGTTGAGCGTGACCACCTCGCCGCGGCCCTCGGTGTGCATGCCCTCGTGGAACATCCGGGAGTTCTCACGCGGGTACATGTTGCCGACTTCCAGGCCGGGGCCGGCGTGGTAGCGCAGGTTGGCCGAGTAGCCGGGCTTGAGTTCAGGTTCGCAGGCGTCAGCCCAGAACACCTCGATGCCGAGGGAGAGGTAGTTCTCGCGGATCTTCGACCACACGAACTCGCGTGCCACCGGATTGGTCGCGTCGTAGAAGGCGACCTGAACCGTCTTGTCGATGCCCTTATCCGGCCAGTCGGCGTGCGCGATCGGACCGAATTCGGTGCCGATGAACAGGCCGCGCCGCTCCATCTCGGCGTGGAACTCGGACAGCGGGCTGACGGAGGGCCAGACGGACACCATCAGCCGGGTTCCGTACTGCTCAAGTTCCTTGACCGCGGCCTGCGGGTCGGGCCACTCGGCCGGGTCGAAGCGCCACTCGCCCAGATGCGTCCAGTGGAAGAAGTCGGCGACGATCACCGCGAGCGGCAGGCCGCGCCGATGGTATTCGCGGGCGACCTCCAGCAGTTCGTCCTGCGACTTGTAGCGCAGCTTGCACTGCCAGAAGCCGGCCGCCCACTCCGGAAGGGCCGGGGCGTGGCCGGTGGCGTCGGCGTAGTTGCGCTGGATCTGCGCGGGGGTGCCGGCGGTGATCCAGTAGTCGAGCTGGCGGGCACTGTCGGCGACCCAGCGGGTGCCGTTGATCGCCAGTTCGACCCGGCCGATCGCCGGGTTGTTCCACAGGAAGCCGTAGCCGCGCGAAGAGACCAGAAAAGGGATGCTGACCTCTGAGTTGCGCTGTACGAGCTCGACGACCGCGCCCTTCTGGTCGTAGAGGCCGTGCTGGTGCTGACCGAGGCCGTACAGCCGTTCGCCGGGGTACGCCGCGAAACGCTGCTCAAGCCGCGCGTAGCCGTTGCCGTGTGCGGTACGCAGTCGCGGCCCAGGCCACCAGAAGTGCGCATCCTCCTCGGCGAGCAGTTCGGTGCCATCGGCGGTTCGCGTGAAGGTGATGCGGCCGATCAAGGAGATCGTGGCGGTCACGGCGCCGTTGACGACGGTCGCCTCGTGCGCGCCGATGACGATGGTGGGTTCGGCGTCGAGCGGCGGAGCGGTCTCGGCGGCAAGCGCGCCGGGCAGGTCGGCGAGGATCGGCCCGCCCACCCGGGAACGCACTCGCAGCGCGTCGGCGCCCCAGGCCTCGATCCGTAGGGTCTCCTGGCGGCCGGTCCACTCCAGGCCGCCTGGGGCTGCGCGGAACTCGCCCTCCTCGTGGGCGAGCGAGGCGAGCGGCGCTTCGTCAGACATTCATGAGCCTTTCGGACGTGAAGAGGTGGGGCCGGAGAGCGGCCCCGCGGTCGCCTCGGTCCGTTGGCGCTGGCGGACTCGGGCGGGTTCTGCGGTCGGAAGTCAGGAGGCGGCGAACCCGGCGGCGGCCAGGGCGGCGGTCGAGTCCCGCACGGTGAGGGTCGGCGGAATCAGGTTGATCGACTCGGCGCGGTCGCCTTCCAGCTGCGCCATGGCGAGCCGCACCGCGCGCCGCCCCATCTCCTGGGCCGGGATGGAGACGCTGGTCAGCCGGGGCGAGGACTGGAGCGCGACCTGATCGGGGCAGATCGCGACGACGCTGGTCTCCTCGGGCACCGCGCGGCCGGACAGTCGCAGCAGGCTGAGCAGCGGCGGGATGGCTGACTCGTTCTGCACGACGAAGCCGGTGGTCGAGGGACGTTCCTCGAGAATGCGCGCCAGTATCCCCGCGGTGGACTCGTAGGTGCCCTCGCACGCCCGGTGCATCGCGCGCAGGCCGCGTTCGGCGGCGCGGCGCTGGAAGCCGGTGAGCGTGCGCGCGGCGAAGCCGGTGTGCCGCTGGTAGACGCCCTCGCCTTCGCCGATCAGCGCCACGTCCCGGTGGCCGAGGTCGGCCAGGTGGTCGGCGCAGGCGGCTCCGGTGGCCTCGAAGTCCAGGTCCACACAGGCCAAACCGGCCGAGTCGGCGGGTAGTCCGATCAGCACGGCCGGGGTGTCGGTCTCGCGCAGCACCGGGATGCGGTCGTCATCCAGCTCGATGTCCATGAGGATCATCGCGTCGGCCAGGCCGCTACCGGCGATCCGGCGCACGCCGCGGGTGCCCTCGTCCTTGGTCAGCAGCAGCACGTCCTGGCCGTACTCGCGGGCCTCGGTGGTGACCGCCATCGCGATCTCCATGATCACCGGTACGTACATATCGCTGCGCAGCGGCACCATGAGCGCCAGAATGTTCGAGCGGTTCGAGGCCAGCGCCCGCGCGCCCGCGTGCGGGTGGTAGCCGAGCGACTCGATGGCCGCCTCCACCTTGCGCCGGGTGTCATCGGAAATGGAGCGTTTCCGGGAGAGCACGTAGGAGACTGTGGAGGGCGAGACGCCCGCCTGGCGAGCGACTTCGGCCAGGGTCACCATGGAGTCCTCCATGCCGTCCCGGCGGGTGCGATCCGGGCTCGGACAGTATGAGCGGTTGACAGGGCGAGCAGCCGGGGCGGACGTGGCGGCAGTCGGCCGGCCGAAGCGGTGGCATTGCTTGGTGAAGCGCTTCGACTCGACTCCGACAGGGCCGCACCCGGTCTTGCCCATGAAGGGTAGACCGGGCAGGTAGGGAATGTCCATGGGGATCGTCGAAGCGCTTCGATAATCCTGCTGGGCAGGCTGCCGGGAACCCGTCGGCGCCCTCTCTGAAACAGGGCTCGAAGGTCATCGTTGGTTAGAACTTTGCGATGCCGCGGCTAACTTTTGGCGAACCACGTCTTGTCCGCGGCAGCTGCCGTCTCTTTCATGTCTGCGAGGCGAACGTCTCAGCTCGCGAGTCTTTCGACAAGGAGAGACAATGCGCCACCGCATACCCACCGGTGTTCTCGCAGCGGCCACAGCCACGGCCGCGCTGGTCGCCATCTCGGCGCCGGCCCAGGCAGCGTCCGGCACCACCTCCCACAAGGCCACGTCCGTCGCGCCGGCCCACCACCACGCCGCATCCCCCGCGTACAGCGGCAGCGGCCTGTTGTCCTACGGCGGCGGCCCCGTCGTGACCTCCCCGACCGTCTACATCGTCTACTGGGGCAGCCAGTGGGGCACCGGCTCCACGGTCAGCAACGACCCGTCGGGCGAAGCCGCGCTCCAGCTGTCCTTCTTCCAGCACGCCTACGGCAGCGGCGACACGTACTTCACCTCGCAGACGCAGTACTGCCAGGGCGTCTCCACGGGAACCAAGCAGTGCGGAAGCTCCGGCACGCACGTCGGCCACCCCTCCTCCAACCCGGTTCGGGGCACCTGGCTGGACAGCGCTTCTGCCGCGCCGAGCCGGCCGTCCGACTCGCAGTTGGCGGCTGAGGCCAAGCGCGCGGCTTCGCACTTCGGCGTCTCCGGCGACAACATCCAGATCATCGTCGACTCGCCGCACGGCGTCGTGCCCTCCGGCTTCAAGACGCAGTACTGCGCCTGGCACGACGTGACCAGCAGTTCGAGCGGCGCCAACGTGCCGTACACGAACTTCCCGTACATCACGGACGCGGGCAGCGGCTGCGGCGCGAACTTCGTGGGCGCGTCCAACGGCGTGACCGGCTCGAAGGAAGGCATCACGATCGTCGGCGGCCACGAATACGCCGAGACGCTGACCGACCCGCAGGCGGGCAACGGCTGGCTCGACGCGTCCGGCTACGAGACCGGCGACAAGTGCGCCTGGATCTCCAGCGGCCAGGGCGCCTCGACGATCATCAGCATGAACGGCGCCTACTTCGCGGTCCAGTCGGAGTTCAGCAACAACTACAACAACGGCGCGGGCAACTGCGTCAGCTACTACGCCAGCGCGACCAACCAGCACTGACGGACCACCGATCGACGATCCGATAACGCTGTGGTGCCGTCTGCCCTCGGGCGGGCGGCACCCGGCTGGGAACTCAGGAGCCTTCCATCCGCGCGCGCATCCTGGCCGTTACGGCCGCCGTGGCTTCCGCAGTGTCCGTAGCCGCACTCACCGCTGGCTGCTCCTCAAGCTCAGCACCCGCGACACCTGCGGCACCTGCGGCCTCACCGAGCTTGCCGACCTGCCGCGCCCCCGAGCCGGCGACCCTCCCGCATGCGGCGGGCAGCCTCACCGAAGCCGACACTGGCGCGTTCTGTCTGGCAGCCGGTCAGCTGCTCGACGTGTTCCTCACCGCGCCGACAGGTACGCCGGCCGGGACCCGATGGGGCCAGATCCGCGTGACCGACACGTCAGTGATCGGATACGGCAACAACGGCGTCCTCACGCCGCCGGTCAACGTCACCGCAGGCGTGTTCGTGGGCGCACATCGCGGAGCCACCACGCTGAGCAGCCAGCTCCCTAACGGCACCACCTGGCACGTCACCCTGGTTGTGCAATAGCGACGGGCCACAGGCGTCAGCGCGCCGGCTGGCCTGCTAGATCCAGGACGGCAGCCACATGTGGTTGGACCAGTCCGTGTACGGGATCGTCTGCCCGGTGTAGATCGGATAGAAGTACGCGAACAGCGCCACGACGCCGATCACGAGCGTTCCCGACACCGCCGCGCCCCAGACCCGCCTGGTCGGGGAGGCGTCCGCGCGGCCGAGGATCGCGCCGATGGCCATCGTCGCGCCGAGCACCATGAAAGGCAGGAAAGCGACCGCGTAGAACGAGAAGATCGTCCGCTGCGCGTACCACAGCCACGGCCCGACCCCGGCCGCGATCCCGGCCAGGATGGCCGCCGCGCGCCAGTCCCGCCGACCGATCCAGCGCCAGAACAGGAACAGGATCGCCCCGGTCGCGAACCACCACAGCAGCGGGTTGCCGAGCGCCAGCACCTCGGCGGAGCAGGTGCCCATCGACGGGGTGCAGCCCTGCTGACCGGTCTTCGGCGCCTCGTAGTAGAAGGCGACCGGGCGGCCCATGACGAACCAGGACCACGGGTTCGACTGGTACGGGTGCGGGGTCTGCAGGTTGGAGTTGAAGCCGTACTGCTGGTCGACGTAGTTCCACAGCGAGCGGAAGGGGTTCGTCCAGGTCGGCCAGAAGTTCGAGGGGTGCGAGCTCGCCCAGAACCGGTTGTAGCCGCCGCCGTTGCCCGTGTTGAAGAACCAGCCGGCGTATGAGGCCACGAACACGAACACGGCCGTGATCGGCAGGGCGAGGAAAGCCCACGGAACGTCGCGGATCAGCGTGGACGTCGACGGCTTGCGGATACCGATCGCGCGCCGAGCCCCGCGGTCCCACAGCACCGTCAGTATCGCGAAGACGGCTACGAAGAAGATCCCGTTCCACTTGGTCGCGGTGGCCAGGCCGAGCGAGAGGCCCGCGATCCAGCGCCAGGCACGGAAACCGAGCTTGGGACCGCGTTCCTTCATCGGCAGCAGCGAGGTGACTTCGCGCTCCTCGCGCCAGTCGGCGAATTTTTCCCGGGTCTTGTCCCGGTCGACCAGCAGCGCCGCGAAGCCGCCGAGGATGAAGAACATCTGGACGCCGTCGAGCAGCGCGGTGCGGGCCATCACGAACGCGAGTCCGTCGAAGGAGAACAGCAGCGCGGCGATGCAGCCCATCAGCGTCGAGCGGAACATCCGGCGCGCGACGCGGGCGATGATGAAGATCGCCAGCGTGCCGAGCACTGCCTCCATCAGCCGCCAGCCGACCGGGTTCAGGCCCCAGATCTGCTCACCGGCACCGATCACCCACTTGCCGAACGGCGGGTGCGCGACGAATTCCTGGCAGCCGGACGAGCAGCTGAAGTCCGCCACGCCGCTGTGGCCGAAGGTTCCGGGGCCGACCAGCTTGCCGTTGGCCACCGAGCCGTTGCTGGCCGGGTCCCAGCCGTGCTCCCAGCCGTAGATCCACATCGACCAGGCGTCCTTGGCGTAGTACGTCTCATCGAAGATCACCGAGTTGGGCCACACCAGGTTCCAGAACCGCAGCACGCCGCCGATCACGGTGATCGCCAGCGGCAGGATCCAGCCGGCGCCGCGGAAGAACTCCGGATAGAACGGCGGCACCAGTCGGTCGCGCAGCGGGGCGCGCGGATCGGGCTGCGGCGTGCCGCTGGTGCGGTACCAGACCCGCCCGCGTTCCCAGCCGCGGCGCATTCGGCGGCGCCACGGCGCGTCGAAGGGCGCTGTCTCCGGCCACGCCTCCGCTTCGCCCTCGAACCGCGCCTCGCCGTCCGCGGTCGCGGTGCCTGGCGCGTCCTCGCCGCGCCGGGGCGCGCCGCCGAGCTCCTCGGACTGGCTCGCGGGCTCCGGCCAGTCGGGCAGTTCGGCTGCGTTGTCGCTCTGCAGGTCGCTGGTCACGCGGGCCATCGTACGGATTGGCCCCCGCACCGCGCACCAGGGGACGATGGATTCGTGAAACCTGATCGTCCGTTTTTGCACTCGGACTCCTCTGCGCAGGACAGCCCCGGCGTGCTGGTGCTGGCCGGCACCCCGATCGGCGACCCTGCCGACGCCCCGGCCCGGCTGGCCGCGGAACTCGCCGCGGCGGACGTCATCGCAGCTGAGGACACCAGGAGGCTGCGGCGGCTGACCCAGGAACTCGGGGTCGAGCCGGCCGGGCGTGTCGTGTCGTACTTCGAGGCGAACGAGAGCGCCCGCACGCCGGATCTGGTCGCGCGGCTGCTTGAGGGCGCTCGGGTGCTGCTGGTCACGGACGCCGGCATGCCGTCGGTATCAGACCCCGGCTTTCGCCTGGTCACGGCGGCGGTCGCGGCCGGTGTGCGGGTGACCGCGGTGCCCGGCCCCTCGGCGGTGCTCACGGCTTTGGCGCTTTCCGGGCTTCCGGTGGACCGGTTCTGCTTCGAGGGATTTCTGCCGCGCAAGGCCGGGGAGCGGGCACGCGCGTTGGCCGCCAATGCCGCCGAGCCGCGCACGATGGTCTACTTCGAGGCTCCGCACCGGCTCGGTGAAACTCTCACGGCGATGGCTGAGGCGTTCGGCGCGGACCGGCCGGCCGCGGTGTGCCGCGAGCTGACGAAGACGTACGAAGAGGTGCGGCGCGGGCCGCTCGGCGAACTGGCGGCGTGGGCGGCCGAGGGAGTGCGCGGGGAGATCACGGTCGTGGTCGCGGGCGCCGCCCCGAAGCGCGCTGAGGACACGACGCCCGGCGAGTTGGCCGCGCTGGTGGCCGAGCGGGAGGCGCGAGGCGAGCACCGTAAGGCGGCGATCGCGGACGTGGCCGCGGAGACCGGCGTGCCGAAGCGGGCGGTGTTCGACGCGGTGGTTGCCGCGAAGGCGGAGTCGCAGGCGCAGTCTTCGACCGGATGAGCGCCCGCCTGTGGAAAACCGTGCCGGAAGGGGCGAATGGCCCCGTTAGGATTTGTGCATGGCTTCTGGCAGCGACGCCCCGGGCTCCGGGGACAAGACCTTCTACGTCACCACGCCGATCTACTACGTGAACGACGCGCCGCACATCGGGCACGCCTACACGACCACGGCCGGTGACGTCCTCACCCGTTGGCACCGCCAGCGCGGCGAGTCCGTGTGGTTCCTCACCGGGACCGACGAACACGGCCAGAAGGTCATGCGCACGGCCGAGGCCAACGGCACCACCCCGCAGGAGTGGACCGACCGGCTGGTCGAGTCCGCCTGGAAGCCCGCTCTGGTCACGATCGACGCGGCGAACGACGACTTCATCCGCACCACCGATAAGCGGCACACCGAGCGGGTCCAGGAGTTCTGGCAGCGGCTTTACGACGCGGGCGAGGTGTACAAGGGCTCGTACGAGGGCCCGTACTGCGTCGGCTGCGAGGAGTTCAAGCTGCCGGGCGAGCTGATCGACGGCGAGGGCCAGTACGCGGGCCAGAAGGTCTGCGCCATCCACGGCACGCCGGTCGAGTACATCGCGGAGGAGAACTACTTCTTTCGGATGTCCGCGTACAGCGAGCGGCTGCTGGAGCACTACGAAGCGCACCCGGAGTTCGTACAGCCGGCCACGGCCCGCAACGAGGTCGTCTCGTTCGTCAAGCAGGGTCTGCAGGACCTGTCGATCTCGCGTTCCTCGTTCGACTGGGGCATCCCGATCCCGTGGGACCCGAAGCACGTGCTCTACGTCTGGATCGACGCGCTGCTCAACTACGCGACCGCGGTCGGGCTCGACTCCCCGTCAGCCGCGGACAAGGAGAAGTTCGAGCGCACCTGGCCGGCCGATGTGCACCTGGTCGGCAAGGACATCCTGCGCTTCCACGCGGTGATCTGGCCGGCCATGCTGCTGGCCGCCGGGCTGCCGCTGCCGAAGCAGGTGTTCGGGCACGGCTGGCTGCTGGTCGGCGGCGAGAAGATGTCGAAGTCGAGGCTGACCGGCATCGCGCCGCACCAGATCACCGACCACTTCGGCTCGGACGCGTTCCGGTACTACTTCATGCGCGCGATCCCGTTCGGCCAGGACGGCTCGTTCTCCTGGGAGGACATGTCCGCGCGGTACACCTCTGAACTGGCCAACGACTACGGGAACCTGGCCTCGCGGGTGGCCGCGATGGTCGGCAAGTACTTCGGCGGGGTGCTGCCGGAGGCGACCGACCACGGCCCGGCCGAGCAGGTGATCGCGGACGCGCTGGCGGCGACGGTGGCGAGCGCGGACGAGAAGGTGGGCGCGCTGGACTTCCAGGGCGGCATCGCGGCGGTGTTCGACTTCATCAAGCTGGTCAACGGCTATTTGACCGAGCAGGAGCCGTGGAAGGTGGCCAAGGGCGAGGACCCGGCGGCGCGGGCGCGGCTGGCCACGATCCTCTACACGGCGGCCGAGGCGCTGCGAGCGGTGGCCGTGCTGCTCAATCCGGTGATGCCGAAGTCGTCGGCCGCGCTGTGGGATTCGCTGGGTGCGCAGGCCACGCTGGGCGCACTGGCCGAGCAGCGGGTGCAGGACGCGGGCCGCTGGGGCCTGCTGCCGGCCGGCTCCACGGTCACCAAGGGCGCGGTGCTCTTCCCGCGGCTGGAGGAGCCGTCAGCGGCGTGAGTGTCAACAACGGCAACGGCGACAAGCAGGGCCGCGGTCGCGATAGGGCGCGGGGGCAGGATGTTCCTCCTCCCGCGCCCGAGGCGTTGCCGCTGCCGGTGGCCGACAGCCATACGCATCTCGACATGCAGGAGCGCAGTGTCGAGGAGTCGCTGCGGCTGTCCGCCTCGGTGAACGTCACGACGCTGATTCAGGTGGGCTGCGATGTGCCGTCCTCCGAATGGGCGGTGAAGACGGCCGAACAGCACCCGGAAATCCACCCGACCGTGGCGCTACACCCGAACGAGGGACCACGTTTGGTCCTTGGCGACGTCGACGGCTGGAGTCGGCGGCATCGGGCGCCCGGTGGCTCAGCCGCGCTGGAGGCGGCGCTGGCGCGCATTGACGAGCTCGCGGCGCTTCCGGGTGTGGTCGGGGTCGGCGAGACCGGTCTCGACTACTTCCGGACCGGGCCCGAGGGGGTGGCGGCGCAGCAGGAGTCGTTCCGGCGGCACATCGAGATCGCCAAGCGGCACGGCAAGGCGCTGGTGATCCATGACCGCGACGCGCATGAGGACGTGCTGCGGATCCTGGAGGAGGAGGGCGCGCCGGAGCGGGTCGTCTTCCACTGCTACTCCGGCGACGCCGCGATGGCGAAGGTGTGCGCGGAGCGCGGCTACGTCATGTCGTTCGCCGGCCCGGTGACCTTCAAGGCGAACGAGGCGCTGCGGGAGGCGCTGCGGGTCGCGCCGCTCGACCTGATCTTGGTCGAGACGGATGCCCCGTTCCTCACGCCGGTGCCGTATCGCGGGCGTCCGAACGCTCCGTATCTGATCCCGCACACCGTGCGATCGATGGCTGAGACGCGCGGGCTGGACGTGGCGGAACTGTGCGCGGCGATCGACGCCAATACGCGGCGCGTGTTCGGGCTTCGCTGACGGCGTTTGCCGACGGGGCTTCAGACCCCGCTTCAGTTCTTGTGACACTGTGCTGATCTGTGTGGACGGTGCGTATCCGCATCCGGGCCATTTTTCGCAGGGCACTGCCACACTTCGGTAACCATTTACCCTGGCCTTTTCGCACTACGCCAATCGGGGAGTTCGGTGACGAAGACCACAATCCAGGCGCTGCAATCCAGTTTAAATCGCCGCAAACCAGTGCGTGCAAATAGGACTAACTGGACATCAGATTTTGCCAAGGGGTCGAAACGGGCTATGGCGACCATGAACGACAGTGGAATAGAGTCCCTTGCTCGGTAGCCGGATCGGTTCACTCCCCCGCCGCTTTCCAGGGCGTAGCGGAGTCCGTGACCGGAACCTGCGAGGTCTGGAGTGTAGTGAGCGGATCACGCTCGACCCGGGGCACGGGTAGCGGCGGCCCGATTCAAGGCGCCTCCGCCTGGCCGTCCTCTTTCACCGGTCCCGCGCGGTATTCGCCCCCGTTCAACACCGACGCGGCCGACGACCAGCCGACCACGCACGGCGAGCCTTACGCGCCGTACGCGGACGGCGCCACAGAGTATGCGGACCCGTATGCCGCAGACTACGAGGCGCAGTACCGCGCCGAGTCGTACGGTTCTGGCGCACACGAGTCGGATGCGTACCCTGCCACCGCCTACGAGGGCGAGCGCTACAACTACGGCGGCAACGACTACCCGGCCGACTATGCCGCGCCCGACTTTCCCGCCCCCGCATACGTGGGCGATGACTACCCGGCACACGCCGGATACTCGGGCTACGCCGCCGCCTACGAGGGCGCTGACGGCTACGGCGAACCGGAACCAGAGCGCGGGCACACCCGCCTGCTCACCAAGCCGCGTTGGCCGGAACTCGACGACCCGGAGTCGGACCTCGACGCCGAAGCCGGGATGGCGGCGTTCACACCCGCGACCGACGTCGACGTCCCGGGTCAGCGACAGCCGGAAGGCCCGCGCACCCGTGGCGGCGCGAAGCGGCAGCCGCAGTCGGGCCGCCGGAAGATCGGCTGGGCCGGGCGCGCGGTGCAGGGTCTGGTACTCGCGGCCCTGCTTGGCGGCGTAACCGCGTACGTGGCCTTCGAGAAGACCGTCACCATCTCGGTGGACGGCTCGACGCGGCAGATCCACTCCTTCGCCAGCACGGTCGGCGCCGCGCTCAGCTCCGACAACGTCACCACCGGGAGCCACGACCTGGTCAGCCCGGGCCCCGCCGCCGCGCTGTCGGACAACTCGACGATCACGGTCAAGTACGGTCGTCCGATAACCGTTTCGGTCAACGGAGCCCCCGAGCACGTATGGGTGCACGCGCCGACCGTCGGCGCGGCGATGCAGGAGCTGGGCATCCGAGTCCAGGGCGCCCGCTTCGTGTCGGTCGACCCGGGCACGCCGATCAGCCGCTCGGGTCGCGACTTCGCGGTGTACACGATGCGGCACGTGACCTTCCTGGTGGACGGCAAGACCGACCAGCTGGACACGACCGCGGCCACCGTGCAGGACGCGATGGGCCAGGCCGGGATAACGCTGACCAACCAGGACACCGCCTCGGTGCCCATGGCCTCGCTGCCGACCGACGGCGAGACCATCTCGATCCTGCGGGTCACCGGCACCACCGAGGTCAAGGAAGTCGCGATCCCGTACACCACCAGCAAGCAGGACGACCCGAGCAGCTACGTCGGCACGACCACGGTCGTGACGGCCGGCCAGAACGGCGTCGCGAAGGTGACCTACGCGCTGCAGATCATCAACGGGGTCAAGCAGCCCCCGAAGGAGATCTCCCGGGTGGTGACCAAGCAGCCGGTCGCCGAGGTGGAGAACGTCGGCACCAAGGCGCTGCCGAGCAGCGCCTCCGGCCTGAACTGGGCGGCGCTGGCCAACTGCGAGTCCGGCGGCAACCCGCACGCGGTGGACCCGAGCGGCAGCTACTACGGGCTCTACCAGTTCTCGGTTTCGACCTGGGATTCGCTCGGCGGCTCCGGACTGCCGTCCAACGCGTCCGCCTCCGAGCAGACCACCCGGGCCGAATTGCTCTACCAGCGGTCCGGTGCTGGACAATGGCCGGTGTGCGGCCACTTCCTGTTCAGCTGAACAACGACGGCGGGGACGAGCGCCCGGCTCCCAGCGAGCCCGGGCTGCTCGGCCCCGCCGACGTACGCGCGCTGGCCGAGCGGCTCGGCGTGCGGCCGACCAAGCAGCTCGGCCAGAACTTCGTCATCGACCCGAACACGATCCGGCGCATCGTGCGCGCGGCGGATGTGCAGCCCGACGACATCGTGGTCGAGGTCGGTCCCGGACTCGGCTCGCTGACGCTGGGGCTGCTGGGCGCGGCCCGGCGTGTGGTCGCCGTGGAGATCGATCCGGTACTCGCCGCGGCGCTTCCGCAGACCATCGCCGATCGCTATCCCGCTTCCCTCCCGCGCTTCGAGCTCGTGCGCGCCGACGCGCTGCGCGTGACCGAGCTGCCCGGACCGCCCCCGACCGCGCTGGTCGCGAACCTGCCGTACAACGTGGCCGTCCCGGTGCTGCTCCACATGCTGGAAAAGTTCCCGTCACTCGAACGGGTGCTCGTCATGGTGCAGGCCGAGGTCGCCGACCGCTTGGCTTCCGAGCCCGGCGGCCGGGTATACGGGGTGCCGAGCGTCAAGGCCCGCTGGTACGCCTCGGTGCGCCGGGCCGGTTCCATCGGCAAGAACGTGTTCTGGCCGGCGCCGCACGTCGAATCCGGTCTGGTGGCGCTGGAACGCAGGCAACCGCCGACGACGCGGGCGAGTCGCAAGGAGGTGTTCGCGGTGGTCGACGCGGCCTTCGCGCAGCGCCGCAAGACGCTGCGCGCCGCGCTGGCCGGCTGGGCGGGCTCGGCCGCGCGGGCGGAGGAGATCCTGCGCCGCGCGGGGGTCGACCCGGCGGCGCGCGGCGAAGCGCTGGCCGTGGACCAGTACGCTGCGATTGCCGAGGCCGCGAACGCCGACGCGGCGGACCCTGGGCGCGAGCCGGGGCTGGATGGGAGCTGACTGGAGTGACCGCGCTGGAAGACTGGGATGACGGGCCGTTTCGTCCCGAAGCGGTCACCGTCCGGGTCCCCGCGAAGATCAACCTGTCGCTGTCGGTCGGTCCACTGCGCGCCGACGGCTACCACGAGTTGGTCACGGTGTTTCATGCGGTCTCGCTCTACGACGAGATCGTGGCGCGGGCCTCGCGCGGCCTGTCGCTGACCGTCGAGCCGCTGCGCCGCGACTCGGATGTGAGCGGGGTGCCTGACGACGAGCGCAATCTCGCCTGGCAGGCGGCGCTGCGCCTCGCCGAGCACGCGCGGGTGGAGCCGGATGTGCGGCTGACGATCCGCAAGGACATCCCGGTCGCCGGCGGCATGGCGGGTGGGTCAGCGGACGCCGCGGCCACCCTCGTGGCCTGCGACCGGCTCTGGGGCACCGGCCTGCGCCGCGACGAGTTGCACGATCTGGCCGCGGGCCTGGGCAGCGACGTGCCCTTCTCGCTGCACGGCGGCACGGCGATCGGCACCGGACGCGGCGAGCACATCTCCCCGGTACTCGCGGCGGCCGGGCTGGAGTGGGTCATCGCGGTCTACGACGGCGGCCTGTCCACGCCGAAGGTGTTCGAGACCTGCGACCTTCAGCGCCGCCGCGACAGCCGCGAGATCCCGGAGCCCGGCGTGCACCCGGATCTGATGGCCACGCTCAGATCCGGCGACGCCTACCGGATCGGCTCGGCGCTCTACAACGACCTGCAACCGGCCGCGATCGAACTGCTGCCCGAAATCGGCGACCTGCTGGACACCGGTCGCGCCGCGGGCGCCGCGGGCGCGCTGGTCTCGGGTTCCGGCCCGACCACGGTGTTCCTGGTGGACGGCCCGCTCAGCGCCGCCGAGGTCGAGGAGCAGTTGCGCGCCAGCGGCCTGTGCCGCGCGGTGCGCCGGGCCCGCGGCCCGGTCTCGGGCGCCCTGGTCTCGAACGTGCGGTGACGCGCCGTCGGCGGGCTACTTGTTCGAGGGCTGACTGAATCGCAACGCGTTGCCTGCCGGGTCGCGAAACGCGCAGTCGCGCACGCCGTAGGGCTGGTCCATCGGTTCCTGGAGCACGTCGGCGCCGGACGCGCTGACCCGCTCGAAGAGCGCGTCCACGTCGTCGGTGGCGAAGTTCACGCCGCGCAGCAGACCCTTGGCTTGTAGTTCGATGAGCGCCTGGCGGTCGGCCGCGGTTGCGTTGGGGTCCACGCCCGGCGGTTCGAGCACGATGTTCACCTCGGGCTGCGCGGCCGGCCCGACCGAGATCCAGCGCATCCCCTCGTACTTGACGTCGTTGCGCACCTCGAGGCCGAGCACATCCTGGTAGAAGGCGAGCGCCTTATCGTGGTCGTCCACCGAGATGAAGCAGTGCGTGAGCTTGAGATCCATGGCTACACGCTACGACCGTCCGAAGTCCTTTGCCCGTGCATCGCGCAGCGGGCGAGTCACGATCTTGGCGTAGCAGGGCGGGATCACCGCGCTCTCCTCGTGCGAGCGGGCTCGGTAGGAGCTCGGGCTTTCACCGACCAGTTCGGTGAAGCGGGCGCTGAACGAGCCGAGCGAGGTGCAGCCGACCTCGATGCAGACCTCCGTGACGGACAGGTCGCCGCGCCGCAGCAGCGTCTTCGCGCGCTCGATTCGTCGGGTCATCAGGTAGCTGTACGGCGTTTCGCCGAACGCGGCCCGGAAGCTGCGCGAGAAGTGCCCCTCGGACATGTACGCAGTTCGCGCGAGAGCGGCCAGGTCGAGCGGCTGCGCGTAGTCGCGGTCCATCTGGTCGCGGGCCCGGCGCAGTCGGACGAGTTCCTCTACGGTCACCTGCCCAGCATCGCATCGGCGGGGTCGATGCTCCAGTGGTTGGTGTGCAAGATCCGGTCGGCGAAGGTCACGTCGCGCTGTCCGTGCAGGGTGAAGCCGAGCGAGCGGCAGATCCCGTTGGAGGGACCGTTGGTGGCGCCGGGGAAGGCGTGCACGCGGCCCCAGCGGCCGTCCTCGTGGGCGAGGCGCAGCAGTTCGCGCACGGCACGCTTCGCCAGGCCGCGGCCCTGGAACTCGGCCAGGACCATCCAGCCAATCTCGCTCACCGGCGCGGGCGCCGGGTCGGCCGGGTCGGGCTCCTCGTCCTCGTGCGACCACAGCACGACGTTGCCGGCCACAATGTGCGGCGCGGCTTCGTCGGGCACGATCATCTTGCTCCAGCCCTGGCCCGACGCGACGATCTCCATATCCCGCCGTACTTTGTCCGCCATGCCGTCCCGGGGCAGCGGGCCGCCCAGCTCGGCCATCATGACCGGATCGCATCGCATCCGGACGTAGTTTTCCAGGTCGGTGAGTTCAAGGTCGCGCAGGTGCATATGTCCATCGTGCCTGGACGGTCTGACAGGAATTCGGTGGCGCGGTCAGAGGGCGGCGTCCTGGGCGGCGTCTTGGGCGAGATCGCGGATCTGGACGGACTCGTCGTCGTGGTTGAGCAGGAAGACCTTGTCGCCTCGGCGGATCGCCTCGACGCGGGGTGGGAGACCTGGGAGCACAGGCTCGGCGCCGGCCGCGTGACATGCCGCGCCGAGGATCCGGTCGAGGGCCGACGGTTCGGGGAGGGTGGCGACGTACCAGGCCGTGCCCTCGCCATGGCTGTTGCGCAGCACCGCGGGGATGCCGGAGAGCGGGCCGCTGGTGAAGGTGGCGACGGCGGTCGCTCCCTCGGCGGTCAGCCACTCCGCCCACGTCGCGGCCGTGAAGTCGCCGAGTTCGGCCGATTCGACGGTGAGCGGTTCGTCGGGCAGCGGCCAGTATTCCTCGATGCGCAGGCCGAGCAGTTCCCGGAACGGGACCGGGTGCCCGCCGAGCCGGATGCGCTCATCGGGGTCCGATACCCCGGAGAACGGGCCCATCACGAGGTGCCCGCCGCGCTCGACGTAGCGCACCAGGTTGGCTGCGGCGACGTCAGTGACCTGATACAGGCTGGGTATGACGACGAGTTTGTAAGCACTCAGATCCGCTTCGGGATGCGCGAAGTCGGCGGTGATGTTCGCGCGCCACAGCGGCGTGTAGTACTCGCGAATCCGGTCGAGGTAGCGAAATCCGCTGTGCGGCTGGTGGTCCAGCTCGACTGCCCGCCAGGCGTCCCAGTCGTGCAGGATCGCCACCTCGGCGGCCACGTTCGTGCCGATCACGTCTTCCAGCTGCGCGAGTTGCTTGCCGAGCCGGCAGATCTCGCGGAAGACGCGGGAATCAGGGCCCGCATGCGGCACCATCGCGCCGTGCGTCCTCTCCGCGCCCTGCTTCGACGCGCGCCACTGGAAATGCAGCACGCCGTCCGCGCCGCGGGCCACGGCCTGCATGGACCACAGCTGATTGAGTCCGCGGCGTTTCGGCGTCGCGATGTGACGCCACCCGGCGCCGGCCGGCGACTGCTCCATGAGCAGCCACGGCTTGCCGCCGCCGAGACTGCGCGTCAGGTCGTGGGCCATTGCGTTGTCGCGGGCCGCGTCGGGGTCGTTCGGGTCGGGATAGGTGTCGAGCGAGACCAGGTCTTCCTCGCGTGCCCACCGCCAGGAGTCAGTGCCCTTGAAGAAGCCCATGAAGTTGGTGGTCACCGGGATCGCCGGGTTTTGCGCGCTGACGAGATCGCGCTCGGCGATGAACCCGCCGAGAAGCAGATCCGAGGCGAAGCGCTGATAATCAAGGTACTGAGTCGGATTGATCACGTACTGCACCTGGCGCGGCGGGATCACCTCGTCCCAATCGCTGTAGCGCTGCGACCAGAACGCTGTTCCCCAGGCCTCGTTCAGTCCGTCCAGGTCGCCGTAACGGACCTGGAGCCAGGTACGGAAGCGGGCGGCGCAGCGGTCGCAGTGGCAGACCGTGCCGAACTCGTTGCCGATGTGCCACATCCGCAGCGCGGGGTGATGCGCGTACCGCGCGGCGAGCGCACCGCTGATCTTGTCGGCGAATTCGCGGTACACCGGCGAGGACGGGCAGTAGGCGTTGCGCGAACCGTACGTGCGGATCGTTCCATCAGGGTTCTGCGGCAGCGTCTCCGGCCAGCGGTGGTTCATCCATGGCGGCGTAGAGGCGGTCGGAGTGGCGAGGGCCACACCGATCCCGTTGGCGTGCAACAGATCCAGCACCTCGTCGAGCCACTCGAACTCGTACACGCCCGGTGTCGGTTCGAGCATCGCCCAGGAGAACACGCCGACCGTGGCCAGGTTCACCCCCGCCTGCCGCATCAGGACCATGTCCTCCTCCCAGACCTCGCGCGGCCACTGCTCGGGGTTGTAGTCGCCGCCGAACAGGATGCGGTCGGTGAAGGAGGAGGACATGTGCGGTTCCTGATCTTGTGGTGCGGGCGAGCGGGCTGGGGCCTGTTCGGGGCTAGAAGGGGAGGCCGAACGGCGCGACGTCGACGGTCTGGATCCCGCGGCCGTTCGTAGCCAGGTAAACCCGGCCGAAGTCGTTCGGGTCGCCGGTGATCGCCTGGCCGGTCCAGCCCCAGTTCTGCGCGTCGCTGTTGATCCGGTGCCAGGACACTGCGTTGTCGGTGGACATGAAGACTCCGGTAACGCCGCCGACCACGCCGACCTGGTACAGCGTCTGGAACTTCGACCAGAGCGCGGCCTTGCCGAAGCCCAGCGTGTACGACGAGCTGGCCGAGTTCACCTTGGTCCAGGTGGCGCCGCCGTCCACCGAGTGGAACAGGCCGTCGTCGAGCCCTGACAGCCACAGGTCGCCGGCCTTACCCGGAGTCGCCTTCACCTGCGTGTTGCTGCCGCCGGAGAACGCGGTGGCCGTGGTTGTGAAGGTGTGTCCGCCGTCCGTGGACTTGTAGAACGTCCCGTTGGTGCCGTCGATGGCGTAGAAGACCGACGAGTCGACGGCGTCGGCGACCGGCCTCAGCCCGGCCGGCAGTCCGCTCACAGCCGTCCAGGTCTGCCCGTTGTCAGTCGAGTAGGACGTGCCCGAGCCGGCGTTGGACGTGTCGCCCGCCGACCACACGATCGTCTTGCCGTCGGCCGACACCGCGACCCTGCCGCCGCCGCTGGTCGTGGTCGCGGGCTTGGCGAACGGGGTCCAGGTGCTGCCGCCGTCGGTCGAGTAGGCACCGAACTGGTTGTTGCTGCCGTATCCGACGCGCACGATCAGCGAGCCGTCCGCGGACTGGGCCAGGCCGGTGCCGGAACTGAGGATCGGGTTCGCCGACATGCCGGTCGCAGGGGACTTAGTCAGGGCGGTATGACAGAACCCGCCCAGGTCGCCGACCGCGCTGATCAGCTTGCAGGAACTGGCTGCGCTCGGCACCAGCAGGTCGTTGACCGCGGTCTCCTCGATGCCGCGCGCCGCCTTGGAGGAGAAGGTGACCGTGCCGCCGCTGTCCATCGCGCCGAGGTTGTAGGTGCCGTACAGCGTCGCGCCGGTGCCGTACACGACGTGGTCGGAGTCGAAGGGGTCGATCGCCACCGCGCCGATCCACCAGCCGAATTTCGGCGTCGCTCCCCAGGCCAGGTAAGGGGTGTCGGAGATGTCGAGGGTCGTGGACGCGGACACGTCCTGCCACGTCGCGCCACCGTCCGTGGACCGGTAGAGCGTGTCGATCGGGTTCCACCGGTCATTGGTGGCGACGATGACAGTGTCCGGATTCTCCGGATCCACCGCGAGACCGTCGTAGCCGTACCAGTTGTACGAGGGCGGCGGGGAGACGTCGGTCGCGGTGGTGACGGCTTCGCCGGTCACGCCCTTCGCGTACTTGTAGAGCTTGCCCGCGCCCATCCAGTACGGGCCGGTGATGTGGTCGTAGACCACGTACAGCGAACCGTTGCCGGCGAACTGGGCCTTGATCGGGATCGTGCCGGGCCCCCCGGCGACCGCGGCCCAGGTCTGGCCACCGTCAGTGGTCTCATACAGCGCGCTCTTGTCGGCGTCGCCGACCACGATGTGCTGTGTCGGTGTGCCGCGCCGATGCTGCTCGGTCTGGTCGAAGGTCACGAACTGCAAGCCGCTGGTCGAGTTCGAGCCGAGGTCGGGGAAAGCGGCGTCCTGCGCCCACGTCACCCCGCCGTCCGTGGACTTCCAGAGTCCGTCGTTGCGCGAGGCGAAGTACAAGACGCTGTCGTCGTTCGGGTCGACGGCCAGCCGCTCGCCCGAGTCGCGGCCCTGATCGTTGGCGCCGAGCAGGATCGGCAGCTGGGTGGCCTTCCAGTGCGCGCCGTAGTCGTCGGAGCGCAGGATCGCGCCCTTGTTGGCGGCGTTCCAGCTGTCCGCGTACTCGCCGACCGCGGCCCAGACCCGGTTCGGGTGCAGCGTGGAGGTGGCGACGGACTCGACGCCGAGTTGGTTCCAGTCGTTGAACCCGGTCCAGTCCAACAGCGGAACCCAGCTCTGGCTGAACAGGTCCCAGCGGTACAGGCCACCGATATCGGTGCGCAGGTAGGCAAGGCCGGGCTGGGTCTGGTTGTAGACGACGCCGGTGACGAAGCCGCCCGCCCCGATCTTGACGTTGCTCCAGTGGGGCGCCAGACCGAAACTCAGACCGGAGGCCGAGTCGGCGGCGGAGGCCGCCGGGGCGGCGGCCAGCGAGCCGGCCAGCAGCGCCGAGCAGGCGGCCGCGGACAGGAGCGTCCTCTTCAATGCGTCACGCATGGGTTTGTCCTCGCAGATTTGGGCTCCGCCGGGCGGACGAGTGCGGCGCCCGCCCGGCGGAAGACTTGGCGAAAGCGAGATCAGCGCTGAGGCCGCTCAGCCCTTGATCGCGCCGGTGAGCATGCCCTTGGCGAAGTGCTTCTGTACGAACGGGTACACGATCACGATCGGCAACACGGTGAGCACGACCACGGCCATCGACAACGACAGCGGCGAACTTTGCTGGTGAATGCCGCCATAGCCGCTGTTCGCGACGCCTGGCATCGTCATGCCGAGGTTCACGTATTGGTAGAGCACGTACTGGATCGGCCACTTCTGCTGGTCGGCCGGCATGTAGAGCATCGCGCCGAAGAAGGTGTTCCAGTAACCGACCGCGTAGAACAACGTGATCACCGCGGTCACGGCCTTGGAAGTCGGCAGCACGACCGACCACAGGATGCGCCACTCCCCCGCGCCGTCGAGCCGCGCCGCGTCGATCAGGTCTACCGCGGTTCCGGCGAAGAACGAGCGCAGCACCAGGATATTGAACACGCTGACCGCGTTGGGCAGGATCAGCGCCCAGTACTGGTCGTAGCCGCCGAGCTCGCTGACCACGATGAAGGTCGGGATCAGGCCGCCGCTGACGAACATGGTGACGATCAGGGTCATCAGGATCGTGCGATGCGCGAACGACCGGTAGCGGGAGAGCCCGTAGGCGCACAGAATCGAGACCGCCATCGAGATCGCGGTGCCCACGAAGGTGATGCCGAAGGTCACCTCCAGCGCCCGGGTCACCGTGCTGTTCTCGAAAACCTGCCGGTACGCGTCGAAGGTCAGGCCGTGCGGTACCAGCACCAGGCCGCCGGCCCGGTTGATCGCGCCCTGCGTCGACAGGCTGGTCAGCACGACGCAGTACAGCGGGACGAGTACCACCGCCAGCACGACGGCGATCACGGTGCCCTTGCCGAACTGCCCGGCCCTTGTGGGCGGCTCCTCCCACACCGGACGGCCCTTGGCCCGCCTGCGCTGCGGCGCGGTGGTCAGTGCTCTGGGGGCGAGCGCGCCTTCGAAACCCAACTCGGTCATTTGCGGTACAACCCATCCTCACCGAAGGCGTGCGCGAGCCGGTTCGCTCCGTAGATGAGCACCAGCGAGATCACGCTCTTGAACAGGCCGGCCGCGGCGCCGTAACCGTAGTTGTTGGTGCCGATGCCGTAGTAGAAGGCGAAGGTGTCCAGCACGTCGGCGGACTCGTGGCCGACCGCGTCGCGCTGGATCAGCATCTGTTCGAAGCCGACGGTGAGCGCGTTGCCGAGGCGCAGCACGAGCATCAGCACGACGACTCCGCGCATGCCCGGCAGCGTGATGTGGTACATCCGCCGCCAGCGCCCAGCGCCGTCCGCCGCGGCCGCCTCGTAGAGGGTCGGGTCGATCGCGGCGAGCGCGGCCAGGAACACGATCAGGCCCCAGCCGGCCTCCTTCCACACCGCCTGCGAGGTCACCAGCAGCTTGAAGGTGTTCGGGTCGGTCATCACGTTCCACGGCGTGATGTGGTGGTGGATCAGGAAGGTGTTGAGCAGACCCGCGCCACCGAGCATCTGCAGGAAGATCGAGACCACCAGCACCCAGGAGAAGAAGTGCGGCAGGTAGACGATAGCTGAGACGAAGGCCCGGACCTTGTTGCTGATGACCGTGTTGAGCAGCAGCGCGAGCACGATCGGGATGGGGAAGTAGAGGATCAGCTGCACCGCGCTGATCTCCAGGGTGTTGGCGACCGCCTTCCAGAACAGCGGGTCGCCGAACAGCTGGCGGAAGTTGTCCAGGCCGATGAACTGGCTGTGGAACACGCCGACCAGCGGATCGTAGAACTCGAAGGAGGTGATCACGCCGAACATCGGCAGGTAGTTGAAGACGATGACGAGGGCGATCGCCGGGAGCGTCATCAGCAGCAGCGTCTTGTCTCGGCGCAACCGGGTGCGCCAGGTCATCCGGCGGCGTGGGGCTGGCCGGAACCCGCTTTCCTCCGGTGCGCCGAGGCTGAGATCAGCGCCGGGAGGCGCCGCGAGCTGGCCGGCCGTCAGCCCGCCGGTGTGGCCGGCACCGGTAGCGAGCGCGTTCGCCCGCTCCGGCCCCGCGCCGCCTGTCGTGATCGCCGCCACCGGCTGACTCCTCAACTCGTGCCGTCTGCTACTCGGTGCCTGTCGCGCCTGCCCGCTGGGGCCGGTTCCGCGCCGTGTGCGCCGTACGCGGCACGGAACCGGAGCTTACAAAGGGGTTGCTGGAGAACTGAAGGCCGGCGCGGGTGCCGGCGACACGCTTACTGCATCGAGCCGTACTTGTCGTACACGTTCGTCTGGTACCAGTTGATCACTTCGGTACCGCCGTTCTTCTTCCAGGTGGTGACGGCGTCCTGGAAGGCGGAGACGGGCTTGAGGCCGTGGTAGACCTCCTTGACCGTGTCCTCGACGGCCTGCGCGGTATCGGCGGCGGCCAGCCGGGCCGGCACCTGGATGTTCGCGTTGTCGAGCACCGGCTTGTAGGCGTGCCTGACCGCGTCGGCCTGCCAGGCGCAGACGTCCTTGGTCAGCTGGTCCATGCCTGGGTTCGACACGGTGGAGGGCGGTGCGGCGAGGAACTGGTAGGTGTCCTGGTTCGCCTCGGTCTTGCCCTTGTCCGTGTACGTCGGACCCGCGGAGGTCATGTTGAAGTCCACGCCCTCGACGCCGAAGTTGATCAGCGTGTACTCCGCGGAGCCGTACGGCGCCGCCATGTAGTTCGCGAGCGCCAGGCACTCCTTGATCTGCGCCGGGGACAGGCTCTTGTTCAGGTAGCTCATGATGCTAGCGCCGGAGCCGACGAAGATGGTCGGCGTCGTGGTGCCGTCGGCGGAGAAGACCTTGAAAGCCTGCCGGTTGTACTTGGGGTTGGCCGCCTGCCCGGACTGTGCGTCGGACAGGTTCCAGCTTCCGGTGCCGCCGGCGCCGAGAATGCACTTGCCCGCGTAGAAGCGGTTGCCGGCGTTGCTGGTGTCGCCCGCCAGCGCGTCGGGGTGGATGTAGCCGGCCTTGGCGACCTTGTAGCTCCAGTTGAGCGCTTCGAGGTACTGCGGCGTGTCGTACAGGTGCACCAGCTTGCCGTTCTGCACCTCGAACTTCTCCGGCACGCCGAATACCTGGTAGGTGTACGGCCACAGGTCGTCGGACGCGCCGATGCCGCCGTTTGCCTTCTTGCATTCCTTCATCAGCGCCTCGAACTCGGCGATCGACTTCACGTCCGCGCTCAGGCCCAGCTTGTCGACCAGGAGGTCCTTGCGGTAGTAGAAGCATCCTGCGAAACCCGCGCCGCTGGCGAAGGACGGGATGCCGTAGAGCTTGTTGTTCCAGACCCCGGCAGTCCAGGCCGCGGTGGGGATGGCGGCCAGGTTCGGGTACTGCAGGATCTTGTCGCCGGCCAGGTACGGGGTCAGATCGGCCAGTTGGGTCGCGGTCAGCTCGCCCACGGTGAAGGCCGAGTTCCACCAGGTCGGCATCTGGATCCAGTCCGGCAGCTTCTTGCCGGCGATCAGGGCGGTGACCGAGGTGTTGTAGGTGTTGCCGTTGGCCGGGTGCATGTTGATCGTCGCGCCGAGCGCCTTGTTCACGGCCGCGTAGTACGGGTTGTTCGCGGCGGGGATCGAGCCCCACAGCGGCGTGATCGCGTTGTAGGTTCCGCCGGAGCCGGGAGTGCCGCTGACGGTCGCCACCGGGCTGGCCGGGTAGGTCAGGTAGCCGGCGTCGGTCACGGCGCCGCCGGAGCCCTGGACGACGGGGATGTCCGGGGTGGCCGCGGAGTTGGGCTTGTACGTGGGCAGCGCCGCGGCCAGGCCGGTCTTGGTGTTGGTACTCCCCTTCGCGGTGGAGGCGCCGTTGCCACAGGCGGCGAGCAACGGCGAGAGGGCTAACGCGCCTGCGGCGCCCGCGGTGGCGGTGACGAATCCGCGGCGGGTGAAGGCGTTCGAGCTCGGCATTGAACTCTCCATTGACGAAAGTGGCTCCGCCTCGTCCGGGGGATCCGATCTTAAGGACCGGATCCGCGCCCGGTTTCGGCGGGTGGGTATCAAGTTGTGCTGGTGCGGGACTTCGCGGCTCCCGTCACCGCACCGAGGGGGAACACCGCCCTGTGGCGAGACTGTCGAAGCGCTTCAATATTGCGTTGAGGTTAGGTCAGCCCAACCGCCCACGCAAGGGTGTTCGGTCACGTTTCGATATCGGGAGGTATACCGGAGCGGAGCGGAGATGGGATCGCGGCCGCTCTGAACCACGGTTAGCGATACCGCTCGTGATCTGCGCGAAGTTGCCTGGACCAGCGAATTGGCACGGCGAATGGGGCCGTGCCGGGGTTGACACCGCGGTTGGCGAGATGGGACTTTCGAAGCGCTTCGATCGTGGAACCATGTGGAAGGTTGTTTCCGTGAGTGCTGCGCCAGTTCCGTCCGGGCCCGTTGCGACTGTCGCCGATCCGGCCGCGAAGGTTGCCGGGCTGCTGGCCGAGCTGACCCTCGCCGAGAAGATCGCCTTCCTGCACCAGCATCAGCCCGCGGTCGAGCGGCTCGGCCTTGACCGGTTCCACACCGGCTGCGAGGCGCTGCACGGCGTCGCGTGGATCGGGCGGGCCACCGTGTACCCGCAGGCGGTGGGGCTCGGCGCGACCTGGGATCGGGGGCTGCTGCGGCGGATCGGCCAGGCGGTGTCGACCGAGGTGCGCGCCTTCCGCCAGGACGCACGCGCGGTCCAGGGCAGCGACGTGTACGAGAAGCACACGATGGTCTCGCTCAACGTCTGGTCGCCGGTGGTCAATCTGCTGCGAGACCCGCGCTGGGGCCGCAACGAGGAGGGGTACAGCGAGGACCCTTACGCGACCGCGGAACTCGCAACGGCGTACTGCCACGGGCTGCGCGGCGACCATCCGACGATCTGGCGCACGGCCCCGGTCCTCAAGCACTTCCTGGCGTACAACGTGGAGACGGACAGGGCCGCGATCGACGTGCAGGTACCAGCGCGCGTGCTGCACGAGTACGAGCTGCCGGCCTTCCGCGGTCCGATCGAGGCGGGCGTGGTGGCCGGGGTGATGCCGGGTTACAACCTGACCAACGGGATCCCGAACCACGTGCATCCGCTGCTCAACGAGGCCTTGCGGGCCTGGAACCCGCAGCTGGTGATCTGCTCCGACGCGCAGGCGCCGTCGAATCTGGTGGAGATCGAGAAGTTCTTCCCCACGCATGTCGAGTCGCATGCCGCGGCGCTCAAGGCCGGGCTGGACAGCTACACCGACAACGACGCGAACGCGCAGCCCACCATCGAGCGGTTCACCGCGGCACTGGAGCAGGGGCTGGTCGCCGAGGCGGACATCGACGCGGCGGTCGGCCGGGTATTGGTGATGCGGGCGCGGACCGGTGAATTCGAGCCCGGACTCGACCCGTACGCCGGCATCCGGGCCGACGTGGTCGTCTCCGAGCCGCACTCGGCGCTGGCCCTGGAGGCCGCGAGGGCGTCGATCGTGTTGCTGAAGAACGAGAATCGCGCGCTGCCGCTCGATTCGCGCGCCGGTTCGGTCGCGGTGATCGGGCATCTCGGCACGCGCGTGCTGACCGACTGGTACAGCGGCACGCTGCCCTACTCGGTCAGCATCGCGGACGGACTGCGGACTCGGCTCGGCGCGGATGCGGTGGCCGCTGTGGACGGCGCGGACGTGGTCAAGTTGCGCACCGGCGAGCGCGAGTACGGCCCGTTCGTGCACCAGGACTGGGGTACGAGCGTGCAATGCCCGGTGGCGGTGCACACGTTCCAGGCCGTGGAGAGTGGCAAGTACTTGACGCTGACCGGGGAGGAAGACCGGCAAGTCGAAGCCGCCGCGCAGACCCCGGACGGCTGGTTCGTCAAGGAACTCTGGGAACTGCACCCGGCCGGCGCGGACTCAGCGCCCGATCATGTCGTGCTGCGCGCCAATGCCGACCACAGCCGCAAGTTCGTGCGCGTGGACGAGGCCGGGTCGCTCGTCGCGGACGCCGATTCGCCGCAGGACGCAACGCGGTTCAGCCTGGAATTGCTGACCTCTGGCATGCACGAGGCGGTCGCGGCGGCTTCGGCGGCCGAGCGCGCGATCATGGTCGTCGGGAACGATCCGCACATCAACGGCCGCGAGACGGTCGACCGCGACGGCCTGGCGCTGCCCGCGACCCAGGAGAGGTTGCTGCGCGCGGTGGCCGAGGCGAATCCGAACACTGTCGTAGTCGTCGTTTCCAGCTACCCCTACGCGATCGATTGGGCGGCTGAGCAGGTGCCCGCGATCCTGTGGACCTCGCATGGCGGCCAGGAATTGGGCAACGCCCTAGGCGAGGTGCTGACCGGCGGCTACAGCCCGGCCGGCCGGCTGCCGCAGACCTGGTACTCGGCCGGCGCCGAGCTTCCCGAGCCCGGCGATTACGACATCATCGGCTCGCAGTGGACTTATCAGTACTCGCGGCGTGGGCACCTGTTCCCGTTCGGACACGGCCTGTCCTACACGACTTTCGAGTACAGCGACCCGATCGCGACGATCGCGCTCGACCCCGCGGAAGGCGCGCGGGATCAGGGTTCTTTCACGGTGACCGTCGAGGTGAGGGTGACGAACACGGGCGACGTCGCCGGTGACGAGGTCGCGCAGCTGTACACGCACGCGCTCGACGCCTCCGTGCCCACACCGCTGCGCAAGCTCCAAGGCTTTGAGCGAATCCGGTTGCAGCCCGGCGAATCGCGGACGCTCACCTTCGAGGTGCCGGGAGTCCGCCTGGCGCACTGGTCCGAGCGGGACGGCTGCTTCGTCGGCGAGCCGGGCGACTACGAGTTCTCCGTCGGCCGCTCGTCCGTCGATCTTCCGGCGACGATCACAGTGCCCTGCGGCAAGGCGGTGCAGCTCTATCGCTGAGGGCTCGACCTGAGCTGCCGAACCGCCTCGCCGCGAAGCATCAGGAGCAGCGCGGCTACAGGTAGAACCGCGAGACGGTCTCGGCGACCGCGGCCGGCTTCACCACGCCCTGAATCTCCACCACCGCCTTGGCCGTCACCTGCACGTAATCAGCCTGCTGATCAACCTCGGCGACGGTCATGACGGCGCGCACCGAGGACCCGACCCGGACCGGGTTGACGAAGCGGACCCGGTTCAGGCCGTAGTTGATGCCCATCCGCACGCCCTCGACCCGATAGACCTCGGCGAGCAGCGCGGGCAGCAGCGAGAGGGTCAGGAAGCCGTGCGCGATCGTCGAGCCGAACGGCCCGTCCTTGGCGCGCGCCTCGTCGACGTGAATCCACTGGTGGTCGCCGGTCGCCTCGGCGAACTGGTCGATCCGGTCCTGCCCGATGACCAGCCAGTCGCTCGCGCCGATCTCGGTGCCGACCACCTCGGCCAGCTCGGCCGGGCTCGCGAACACCTTCATCGGTCGGCCCCGCCGTTGACCTGGATGGTCTGGCCGGAGATGAACGAGGACTCGTCGGCGGCCAGGAACGCGACGGTCGCGGCGATGTCCTCCGGCGTGCCGACCCGGCGCACCGGCGTCATCTGGGCGGAGGCCTCGCGGAACTTCTCCGGCTCGAAGCCGACCCGGCGCGCGGTGGCGTCGGTCATGTCGGTGGCGATGTATCCGGGCGCGACCGCGTTCACGTTCACGCCGAACGGGCCGAGCTCGATCGCCAGCGTCGAGGTCAGGCCCATGATTCCAGCCTTGGACGCGGAGTAGTTGGCCTGGCCGCGGTTGCCGAGCGCGGAGCGGGAGGAAAGCGAGACGATCTTGCCGTACTTCTGCGCGACGAAGTGCTTCTGGCACTCGCGCGACATGAGGAAGGCGCTGCGCAGGTTGACCGCGATGACCGAGTCCCAGTCCTCGTCGGTCATCTTGAAC
>DASUAR010000010.1:0-60049 GCA_035763685.1 Actinocrinis sp.
GAAGGGCGGGGTTCCGGTGTTGGTGACCCCGATGGTGCGTCATCTGTTCAACGGCACGCAGCTGACGCCGACGGCGATGCAGGTCAACAGTATCGGGGTGGATCTGCCGGCGCAGATGCGTGCGGTGGCCGCGTCGCTGAATGTGCGGTTGATCGATTTGACGGCGAAGAGCGCCGCGTTGGTGACCTCGCTGGGCCCGACCGCGTCCGCGGCGTTGTACCTGCGTGCCTCGGTGGACGGGGTGACCGACAACACCCACTTCTCGCAGTACGGCGCGACGCAGATGGCCGGCTTAGTCCTCCAGGGCATCGGGGAGCAGGACCTGCCGCTGGTGCCGTATCTGAGGTCGGCGGGTTCGAGCGGTGGTGACACGGTCACGGTGACCAATCCGGGTGGTCAGTCCGGGACGGTGGGTACGCCAGTCGGCGAGGTGCAGGTGCACGCGACGGACTCGGCGGCCGGTCAGGCGTTGACGTATGCGGCCAGCGGTCTGCCGGCGGGGCTCTCGATCAGCCCGGCGGGTCTGATCTCTGGGACGCCGAGCGCCGCGGGGACCTCCGCGGTGACGGTCACCGTGACCGACGGCACCGGGGCCTCCGGCTCCGCGTCGTTCACCTGGACCATCAGCGGCGGCAGCACCAGCGGAGGTACCTGTCAGGTCTCGTACGTCAAGAGCGAATGGAGCGGCGGGTTCACCGCCAACCTGACGGTCACCGACACCGGCTCGGCCGCGGTGAACGGTTGGACCGTCACCTGGAGCTTCCCCGGGGATCAGAAGGTCACCAACGCCTGGAACGCGACGGTCACCCAGTCCGGTAGCGCGGTGAGCGCTACGAACGTGAGCTACAACGCCGCGATCGCGCCGAGCGGCAACGTCCAGTTCGGCTTCCAGGGCACCTGGACCTCCAACGACACCTCACCCACTGCCTTCTCCCTCAACGGCTCGCCATGCACGGCCTGACCGGCGGACCTGATCACCGCCGCCTCAAACAAACGTCCTGATCATCCGATCCGTTGCGGAGCACGACGTCTCCGGCACCTCGGCCACAAAGCGCTGAGATGCAGGAACTCGGAGCGGCAGCTCACGTGGTAGCGCACGAATCAACCCACAGAGAAAGAAGCATACCCATGTCAGAGTCCACCGGCCGTGCGGTATGGCGCGGCAGGGTGCCGCGTGTGCGCAGGCGGATGGCCGCCGGGATCGCTGTGGTGCTCGCGACCACCGGCTTAGCCGCGCTGACGCTGACCGCGACGGCGAGCGCCGCGGGCGGATGTCAGGTCTCGTACACCGCGAACTCGTGGCCGGGGGGTTTCACGGCGAGCGTCTCGATCACGAACCTGGGTTCGCCGCTGACCGGTTGGACCCTCGGCTTCACCCTGCCCGGCGGTGAGGCGGCGGGCCAGGGCTGGGGCGCGATCTTCAGCCAGTCCGGGCAGAACGTGACCGCGGCCAACGTCTCCTACGACGCCTCGCTGGCCACGAACTCCTCCACCAGTATCGGGTTCAACGCCACCTTCTCCGGCTCCAGCTACCCCGGCGACCCGACCTCCTTCACCCTCAACGGCACCACCTGCACCGGCGCGGCCTCCACGGGTTCGCCGACACCAAGCCCCACGCCCACGAATACTTCCATGCCGAGCCCGACTCCCTCATCCACAGGCGGCGGTTCGAGCCCGAGCGCGAGTGCGGCGTCTCCGTCGGGTTCCGGCGGTGCGACGCTGCAGAACGATGTCTTCTGGAAGGACACCTCCGGCAACCCGATCTACTCCCAAGGCGGCGGGGTGCTGAAGGTCGGCGACACGTATTACTGGTACGGCGCGAAGTACAACGGAGCGGTCACCTACTACAACAACCCCGCCGCCGGAAAGAACGGCGACACCTCCCTGAGCGCGATCACCTGCTATTCGTCCACCGACCTGGTGCACTGGAAGTTCGAGGGCAACGCGATGACCTCCGCGGACACCGGCGGCGGCTGGGTCGGCCGGATCGGGGTCGCCCACAACCCCACCACCGGCAAATACGTGCTGGTCACCCAGCAGGGCGCCGGGCTGCTGTTCGCCACGAGTAGCACCCCGAACGGCCACTTCACCCGCGCCGCCACCCAGTCCACCATCGGCAACGTCACGACCGGGATGTCCGGCGACCAGTCCGTCTTCGTCGACGACAACGGTCAGGCATACCTCGCCTTCAGCAACAAGAGCGGCCGCTCCCACCTGTACGTCGCACAGCTGCGCCCCGCCGACTTCCTGCAGGTCGAACCCGCCGCCAACATCTACAACAGCTCCGCCGGCGGGCGCGAGGGCAACATCATGTTCAAGCACGCCGGAACCTACTACTTCTGCTCCTCCGACCTGCACGGCTGGAACGCCTCGCACACCTACTGCATCACCTCCTCGCAGGTGAACAGCGGATACTCCTCCGAGTTCGTGCTCGCGGGCACCGACGCCGACTTCTCCCACGTCACCCAGACCGGCCTGGCCTTCGCCGTCAACGGCACTGGCGGCTCCTTCGTCGTCTTCGGCGGCGACCGCTGGGCCGACTTCGCCGGCAACGGCATCGGCTACAACGAGTGGCTGCCGCTCACCTTCAACGGCACCACACCCACCTTCCACTCCCTGAGCCAATGGAACGTCGATGCGGCCGCGGGAACCTGGTCCGTGGGCGCGGGCAACAACTACGTGCTCAACCCGAGCTTCGAGGCCGACCGCGTATCGCAGAGCACGATGGCCGGATGGACCGACACGGCGAACGTCGCCAACCACTCCGGCGGGCACACCGGCCGCTGGTCGATGTCGCAGTCCTCTTCCTCCGCCTACAGCGCGAGCATCTCCCAGAACATCTCCCTGCCCAACGGCACCTACACGCTGACGGCCTGGGTCAAGAGCAGCGGCGGTCAGAAGAGCGCGAACCTGTACGCCAAGAACTTCGGCGCGGGCGAACTCAACCACGCGATCAACCAGTCAATCGGCACCTGGACGCAAGTGAGCATCACCGGCATCACCGTGACCAACGGCTCGATCCAGGTCGGCGTCTCGTCCAACGCGAATGCCGGCAACTGGGTGTACGCCGACGACCTCAGCTTGATCCAAGCGGGTTAGCTCCGATGCCGCACCGGGTCCGTCAGCAGGCTTACGGACCCGGTGCGCGGTCGCAGCGGCGCCACACTGCCAGCAGGGCGAAAGCGCGCGGATCAGTTCACAGAGAAGGAAGCGTCTGTCAGAGTCCACCGGCCGTGCGGTATGGCGCGGCAGGGTGCCGCGTGTGCGCAGAGCGTTGCGTTGTCCCGGCGGCGCACTCGCTTCGGGCGCCGCCGGGACACACGGTCACGCGGTACTGCCCTGCGCCTGCACGGAGACCTCAGACCACTCCTCCCAGATTTTGAGGCGCTCGGCGTAGGCCTGCTGGACCATGGGCAGTGGGGCGGTACCGAAGAAAACCCGCAGCGGAGGGTTGTCGGCGTCCACGATCTTCAGTAGCGCCGCGCCGGTGGCGGCCGGGTCGCCGGGCTTTACGTCGCGCCAATAGGCGGCCAGGGCCTCGCGCAGACCGTGGTAAGCGGGCAGCGGTTCGGCGAAGACGGCGGAGGAGCCGCCCCAGTCGGTGGCGAAGCCGCCGGGCTCGACGAGCGTGACCTTGATGCCGAAGGCCGCGACCTCTTGGGCGAGTGCCTCGCTCAGTGCTTCCAGGGCCCACTTGGAGGCGTTGTAGACGCCCAGGTTGGGGAACGCGGTGACGCCGCCGACGCTGGAGATCTGCACGATGTGGCCACCGCCTTGGGCTCGCAGCAGCGGCAGCGCGGCCTGGGTGACCCACAGGGCACCGAAGAAGTTGGTCTCCATCTGGTCGCGGACCTGCTGCTCTGTCGTTTCCTCGACGGTGCCGAACATCCCGTATCCCGCGTTGTTGACCACGACGTCCAGCCTGCCGAAGTGTTCGTGTGCGCGCTTGACGGCCTGGTCGACGGCGGCCTTGTCGGTGACGTCCAGGGGCAGCGCAAGGATCGCGTCGCCGTGCGCGCCCGCCAGATCCGCCAGGGAGTCCGTGCTGCGGGCGGTGGCCGCGACCCTGTCGCCGCGCCCCAGCGCCGCCTGGACGAACTGGCGGCCGAAGCCGCGCGAGGAGCCGGTGATGAACCAAACCTTGCTCATGGGGAACGCTCCTGTTCGATACGAAGTATTGTAGCGAGATAGTAGCTCGATATGAGACTGCGTTTCAATACGAGTCTCGGGTGTACCCTCCTCGTATGACCGACTCCCGCGGCACCTCGGTAGGGCCCGCTGGTAAGCCGCCTAGTCTGCGCGAGCGCATGCGGGCGACGGTTCGCACGGAAGTGGTCGCCGTGGCGCTTCGGCTCTTCACCGAGCAGGGCTTCGACCACACGACCGTTGACCAGATCGCCGCCGAGACGGGGCTCTCGCGCGCCAGCCTCTTCCGGCACTTCGGCACAAAGGAGGACATCGTCCTGGTCGGCTTGGAGGATTCTGGCCGCCAGATCGCGCAAGAACTGCGTGCTCGACCAGAGGACGAGCGGCCCTGGAAGGCGCTGCGCCGGGCTTTCGACGTCCTGGTACGGATGAACGAGGCGGATCCAGAGGGCGCGCTTCGCTATCTGCGCATGCTGCAGGAGACGCCGTCGCTTCGCGCTCGGCACTTCGAGAAGCAGTTGAGCTGGCAGGAGATGCTCGTGCCGGAGGTCGCCCGGCGCCTGAGCGTCGATCCGGGCCGGCATGAGGACCCCAGGCCGGGTGCGCTGGTCGCGGCCGCGCTCGCCTGCCTCGACATGGCCGCCACCAGCTGGGTGGCCTGCGAGGGTGGCGTGCCTCTGGCCGTGCTGCTCGACCGTGCGATGGGCGCGTTCACCGAGTGACCCGCCCGTCGCACGTCGATGTGTGTCCGTGCGCCATGGCACACGGATGCGGACGTGTCCCGCTGAGCTGTTTAACTGACTGAGGACACCTTCAGTTCGTGGAAGACGATGCCCGCCATCACGGTGGCGCCGTGCTCGCTGAAGTGCGTCGAGTCCTTGACGCCGTCATGTGCGACGGTGAGATACAACGGCCATGAAGCACTGTCGCCGAGCTGCTCCAACAAGGCTTCGCTGTCGGCGGTCAGGTCGATTAGGGGCACGCTGGATTCGGCCGCGACGCCGCGCATGACCGCAGGCAGGTCGACTCCCAGGTTGTTGACGATCCGCCCGGTCGGGGTGATCTTGCCGGTGGCGTCGAACAGGTGGCGCACCGGTGGGGTGACCAGCACCGGTTTGCCGCCACGCGAGCGGACGGCGTCTATCAGGGTGCGCAGATTCGCCCGGTACACGGCCTCGGTCGTGGTCTTGTCGTTGTGTGCCAACTGGATCAGCACGTCGTCGCCGGGTCGGATCAGCGGCTTGACAGCGGCGAAAAGGGACGGATTGCTCAGCCAGCTGACCGTGCTCGATCCGGAGTCGCCATAGTTCGCCAGGCTGACATTCGGTGGCAGGTATTGCGGCAGTTCCTGCGCCCAGCCGCGTTTGGGGCCGCCGAGCCAGTCCGCGGCCGTCGAGTCGCTGATGACGAAGATCTGCCTGCTGTGCGGCCGCGGCAGTACCTTGATGCCATCCAGCGCCGGATTGGCTCCCGACACGTACACCTGAAGGCCTGGCGTGCCGTTGCCCTCCTGCCCGTCCGGCATGCTCTCGGGAGTGCGCACGTTGACAGTGACGTCTCGGGTGACGATCTGCCCGACCGCGGTCTTGATCTCGGGCAGAACCGTGCGCCGGGCCTCCACTCGCACGACTGTATCAGTGGCCTGCCTCTTACTGCCGAAGGTCAGCCGCAGCTGGTAGGTGCCCGGCGCCACGTTGAACGAGCACGTCCATCCGGGGGCCGTGGCTGCGGCCGTGCACTGGCTCGGCAGCCGCGGCTGCTTCGGGGCGGCCGCCGGATGCACGATCGCCGCACCAGCCGGACCGGCGAGGGCGACAGTCGCGAGTGCGGCGGTGGCGAGCGCTAGGCGGTTGGGCACCGAGCCGCGAGCGGTCAAGGGTTTCACGGTGCCTCCTGGGAAGCGATGTCGAGCAGGGCGATGATGGCGAGGCTGCGTTGTGACGCGTCGTTGGTTGCTACGGTGCCGTCGGCTACGGACGCAACCGGGATCTCGGAGACTGGTTCGATGACCGCGTCGCCGCCGACCGTGACGGCGGTCGGCCAAGGCCGTCCCGCCGGATCGGTGAGCAACTGCTGCCAGCCGCGCTGGCGGATCGCCGGGTCGCCGAGCTGTTCACCGGCCCACGCGGTCATCCGCGAGTAAATGGTCTTGAACACCTGCGGGTTGAAGGAGAAGCCGTAGTGCGCGATCTGCTCGGCGGCCGGGGCTTGGACGTAGCGCGCGAAGTCGAGGTAGGTCTGCCGGAACGTGGGCACGTCGACCAGATCGAGGGTCTCCCAGAGGATCTGCTCGCCGAGGAACGCCATGGAGAGGTTGTATCCGCCGGTGAAGTCGCCCTTGTTGAAATTGACCAGATGGCCTGTGGCCGGGTCGAAGCCGACCGCGCCGCCGGCCTCGCCGGTGAATAGCCCCGCCGGGAAGGTGGCGATATCGGCCATACCGGTGGTGATCCGGTCGCGCCAGCGCGGATCGCCGGTGCGTTCCCACTCGGTGAGCCAGTTGCTCACCAGCGCGTACCAGTCCGGCCCGATGCGCACTCTGGCCGGGGCTAGGGTTTGCGGGGGAAGCACCTCGCGCAGCGGGTCGATCGAAACGAGCGTCTCGTCGGCTTGCAGACTCGTGCGGATCAGGTCGCCGAGTAGCTCGTCGGCGGTCAGGTAGTAGGAGAAGCGTTTGGTGTAGGACTCGCCGACTCGCGCCTCCTTCGCTCCGTCGCCCCAGTGCGAGACGTTGTGCCGTGAGCCGAGTCCGGCGAAGCGTCCGGTGTGGTGCACGTCGACCTCGCTGACGTGCTGGGTCATCGCGTGGGCGAGGCGGAAGGCGACGGGGTCGCCGGAGCGCAGGAACGCGTACCAGAGCATTGCGTCGCTGCCCAATTCCGCGTTGTCCCAGGCGTATCCGCCGACGTCGTAACGCCAGACATGCCGGTCGGCGTCGTAGGTGTGCATCACGTCGCCGTAGTGCCAGAACCCGTACCAGCCGCGCTGGTCGACCTCGGCGGCGTAGAAGGCGACGTCGTGGACGATCGAGTCCTCGAGCCGGGCGCGCGCCGGGGTGCTGCGGTCGATCAGGCCCCAGCGGCCGAAGACCTTCGCGCCGTGGTACCACGCGGGATCGGCGACGAGCTGCGGCGGTGCGGTCAGTGCGGGGCCGAGCGCCGCGATCGTGTCGCGCGAGGGAGTGGAGTCGAATGCCCAAAGGCGCATCTCGGTGGAGCGGGCCATGCCCAGCGGGGTGCTGAAGCCGGGCTGGACGTCCTCGTAGGACAGGTCGAGACCGTGCGCGGTCGTGTCGTAGTGGCGCAGATCCATCGCCGCGGCGTGTGGCGACCAGGACCAGAGCGTCGCGGTGGCGGTGTCGCCCGCCGCGCCGCGCACATCCAACGAGCGCGGGAAACGCTGCCAGAAGTCGCGCAGGCCAAAACCGAGGCCGCCGCTGATCCCGCCGACGTAGCCGAATCCCGAGGCGCGCGCGCCTTTTCCGGCGTGCTTGAGCCAGCTGCCCGCGGCCGAGGTCCGCTTCCAGATCGCGAAATGGTCCGCCGACTCCTGGAAGAGGGTGAAGTCGTTCCACAGCGCCAGCTGGGTGTACCCTGCCGCAACTGTCGCAGCCCACTGTGATACTGGGGGTGTCGCGGTGCCGGCTACCTGCGCGGCGCGCACCGCGGCCCCGGGATCGCGCCGCAATCCGGTCAGCACGCGCACCGGTTCGCCCCAGACGCCACCCTGCGCGCCGCCGAGGCGGATGTGCCGGTTGTGCGCTTCGTCGGGCATGGGCACAGAGAGGGTTAGACCCAGGCCCTTGACGAAGTCGCGGGTCTCGTCGGCGTCCCACAGGAAGTTGTGCACCAGCCGGATGGACTCGTCCGCGGCACCGAGATAGATCCGCATAGTCCACGGCAGGATCCCGCGCCGCCCGCCGCCTTCGTCGCCGAATCGCGGACCGCGGTCTTCGAGGTAGCGCCCCGAAAGTTTCACCACGGCCCGCACCGGTCCGGACTGTTCGACCTCGATCCCTGACACGACTCCGGTCCAAGAGGTGCGACGTGGTTCGTGTCCGTCCTCGGCGTCCGGGGCGTCTTGGAGGAGCAGGACCAGGCGGCCGTCGTGCGCCGTGGTCCGGCCGGTTCGGGCGATTGAGCGGATCGCGATCGGGCCCGCGCCGGCCAGGCGAACGCTGATCACCCCGTTGTCGAGGATGACATCCGATCCGGAGTGCGTGGCGGTCACCGGCTGGGAGGGGGCGGCCGGGGCGCCGGGTGCGAGGCTGTAGGACTCGGAGTGCCGACCGGCGCCGATGGCGTGCCCGCTCCATTTGATCGAGCGGTCCGGCCAGTACGCCAGCGGCCAGGACTGGACTGCGACGGCGGTACCTGCCGCGTCAGTGAGGGCGAGACGCGCGCAATCGGATATCAGCCCCTTTGGCCACGGCACACCCCAGGTGGCAGCGGGTCCGGGCGCCGCGGTGCCGTCGAGCCAATGCAGCGCCACGTCTGCGGGCGGCGCGGCGGCGGCAGAGCCACGCCCGTGCGTGGACGCCGCCGCGGCGCCGGGAAAGAGGGCGGCGCCCGCCGCGGCGGCGCCGCCGGCGAGGAAGGTTCTACGAGGTATTTCGGCGGCGGACAACGTCGTCCTTCCGGGAGAGATGGGTTGACGGACGCGTGGCGTGTGGGAGGCGGTCCGCTCGGGAACCCGCCACGCGGTTGGTGTCTAGCAGGGCACTGACGAATCGTGTGTCGATCAGCGCCATGCCGATGAACGCGGCGTCGGCACACGGTGTTGACGAGCCGGGGGAGCACGCCTAAATTCGGCGCTGACGGTGAATCGATTCAAGCGCGCGTCGCAGGGATCGTCAACACCGCGACGGTGTCGTTTTCAAAGCCCGATCCACGTGCACCTCACGTCGTTCTCTAGTCGAATATCGTCGAATAATTCGCCTGGCCCGCGGGCGAGCTGTATCGAACAACCTTGGCGCAGTGTGGAATGAGAGGATTCAATGCTGCCTTCCCGTGGCGCGTTCGCCCCGTTACTCGGGGCCGACGCCGCCGACACCGGTGGTCCACCTTTCTGCGCGACTGCGGGCCGGTGGCGAAATCCCACGCCGCGCTCGCTGCGCACATTCGATTCCGTCCGGCTGCCCGCCGGCGACGACCTCGTCGAGTTCGCGATCAACGCTGGCTCGCCGCTGACCAACCGGCCCGCCGACGACACGCCGCGGCGCGCTGCGCGCTGAAACGGGAGGAACCGTAATGAGACTTTTCAGGCACGTCCGACGCACGGCCGCCGTGGCCCTCGCGTTGGCCCTGACCGGAACGATGACCACCGCCTGCGGCTCCTCCGCCGGCTCGGGAGGCGCAGTGTCGCTTCGGTTCGCGTGGTGGGGGAACGCCGACCGGGCGAAAGCCACGCAGGCAGCCGTGGCGCTCTTCGAGAAGGACAACCCCGGCATCACCGTCTCCACCGAGTACGAGAGCTACGACGCCTACTTCCAGAAGCTGGCCACCCAAGTCGCCGGCGGTGACAGCCCGGACCTGTTCCAGCTCGACCGGGCCACCCTCGGTGAGTACCAGCAGAAGGGGGTCCTGCGCGCGCTGGACCCGTATCTGGGCACGACGTTGCACACAGGTAGCGTGCCCGCGATCCTCCTGAGTGCGGGCAAGATCGATGGCAAGCAGTACGCGATTCCCGGCGGTCAGACCACGCAGATGCTCCTCTATGACAAGACCCTGTGGGAGCGCGCTGGCGCCGCGGCGCCAGCGGCCGGGTGGACCTGGGAGCAGTTCGCCGCGGCGGCCGAAAAGGTGGGCAAGGCCACCGGCGTCCCGGGCAGCACCGACTTCGGGTGGGCCATCGACTGGTTCGAGGTCTGGCTCGCCGAGCACGGCAAGCATCTCTACGGCGCGAACGGCACGCTCGGCTTCACCGCCGCGGACCTCTCCTCGTTCTGGGGCATGACCGCCACGATCCGCGCCGCGGACGGACTGAGCAAGCCGTCCGCCACGACCAAGATGGACGGCTCGACTGCCAACTCCGCGCTGGTGACCAAACAAGCGGCCTCGGAGATCAACTATGACTCGAACCTGACCGGGTATCTGGCCTCGTACAGCGGCGGAACGCTCGCGGCGGCGCCGCTGCCCACTGACTCCGCCTCGGTGTCCGGGCTGGCCGCGATGCCACCAGTCTCGTTCGCCGTCTCGCAGCGCTCCGCGCACGCCGACGCCGCGGTCAAGCTGCTCGATTTCCTCACCAACGATCCGTCCGCCGGCGCCCTGCTCGGTACCACTCGCGGGCTGCCGCCGAACCTGTCCACTCGTACCTCAGTCTGCGCGAGTGCGACGGCGAGCGCGGGCGACAAGGCGGTGTGCGGCTATGAGTCCACGGTGAGCAAACTGGTCGGTCCCTCCTTCGGCAACTGGCCGACCGGCGCAGCCGCGGTCAAGCGCGACTTCCAGCAGATCTACGACAATGTCATCTTCGGCAAGACGTCCGTGTCCGCGGCCGCGGCGCAGCTGGTGAGCGACGCCCAACAGACCCTCAGCCAGCAGTGACCGGTTCCGCGACACTTCGTCAGACAGACGGCCGCGACATTGGGCCGGCTCCGGCATCCAAGCGGGACGGGCGGCGCTCGGCCGTCCGGTCCCGCGCGGCGCGGCGCAGGGGCGAGGGCCGCGCTGCCTGGCTGCTGCTCACGCCGTGGGCCGCAGGAGCGCTGCTGCTCACCCTCGGCCCGGCGCTGGTCTCCCTGTATCTGTCGTTCACGGACTACAACCTGTTCAATCCGCCCCATTGGGTCGGGCTGCGCAACTACACCACCATGTTCACGAACGATCCTCGCTACTGGGACGCGGTGCGGGTCACTGCGCAGTATGTGGTCCTGGTAGTGCCGATCAAGCTCGCCGCCGCGCTCGGCGTGGCACTGCTGCTGAACCGGGGGCGGCGCGGTCTCGGCTTCTATCGCTCCGCGTTCTACGCGCCCTCGCTGCTGGGCGCCTCCGTCGCGGTCGCACTGGTATGGCGGGCCCTGTTCAGCACCGGCGGCACCGTGGACCACCTGCTCTCGGACATCGGCGTGCACACCGGCGGTTGGATCGATCAGCCGCAGTACGCGGTGTACACGCTCGTCCTGCTGGGAGCCTGGCAGTTCGGCGCACCCATGGTGATCTTCCTGGCGGGGCTCAAGCAGATCCCGGCGGACCTGTATGAGGCGGCGGCGATCGACGGCGCGGGCCGGCTGCGGCGGCTGTGGTCGGTGACGCTGCCGCTGCTCTCACCGGTACTGCTGTTCAACCTGGTGTTGGAGACCATTCACGCGTTCCAGGCGTTCACCGGGGCGTTCATTGTCTCAGGCGGCCGCGGCGGCCCAGGTGATTCAACCCTCTTCTACACACTCTATCTGTACCAGCGGGGCTTCACCGACTTCCGGATGGGTTACGCGTCCGCGATGGCGTGGGTCCTGCTGCTCGTCCTCGGCGTATTGACCCTGCTGCTGTTCGCGACCGCCCGCCGCTGGGTCTTCTACGCCGGACAGGAGCGCCCGTGACCGCTCATACCGCCGACGACGCTTCGCCGGCGTCCGCACCAGGACGCGGCGCCGTGCCCGCGACGCGTGTCCGCAGATCCCTGATATGGCATGTCTCGACGATCGTCGTGGTCGTGGTGCTGCTGTATCCGATCGGCTGGCTGATCAGCAGTTCGTTCAAGCCCGCCGACGAGGTCCTGGGGAACCTCTCGCTGTGGCCGCGTCACGCCACGACCGACGGCTACCGGCAGGTGTTCTCCGGGATCGCGGGGTACAGCGTCTGGCACTACTTCGGAAACTCGCTGCTGGTCTCGGCGGGCGCGGTGGCCGGCAACGTGATCTCCTGCTCGCTGGCGGCCTACGCGTTCGCACGGCTGCACTTCCGGGGACGCGGCCCGCTGCTCGGGTTCGTGATCGGCACCATCATGCTGCCGCAGCACGCGGTGCTGATTCCGCAGTACATCCTCTTCCAGAAGCTCGGCCTGGTGAACACCTTCTGGCCGCTGGTGTTGCCGAAATTCCTGGCGGTGGACGCCTTCTTCGTCTTCCTCATGGTCCAGTTCATCAGAACCCTGCCGCGAGAGCTGGACGAGGCGGCGACCCTGGACGGCTGCGGGCCGCTGCGCATCTACCGGTACATCGTGCTGCCGCTGCTGCGCCCGGCTCTGATCACCACCGCGATCCTCACCTTCATCTGGACCTGGAACGACTTCTTCACACAACTGGTGTACCTCAACGACGCCTCGAAGTTCACCCTGCCGCTGGCCCTGCAGATCTTCATCGATCAAACCGGGCAGTCGGCCTACGGCCCGATGCTGGCCCTCTCGGTGCTCGCGCTGGTGCCGATAGTGCTGTTCTTCCTGGCCTTCCAGCGCTTCATCCTGGAAGGCGCGGCCAGTTCGGGGCTGAAGGGATGAGGCGGGCCGCACAGGCAGGGCGCGAGGTGGGCCGCGCCGGGCCGGCGACGCGCGGGTTCGCGCTGTTCGCCGAGGTGCTCGCGGTCGGCGTGATGATCGCGGTGAGCTCGCTCGGCGTCTGTACGGTACTCGGCGCGCTCGCGGCGGGCTGCACGTCGCTGCGCGAGTGCGTGGAACACGACAAGCCGGTGGGTCCGCGGCGCTTCGCCGGGCTGCTGGCGGACGCCCTGCATGGCGGTCCGGTCGTACTCCTCGCCCCGCCCGCCTTGCTCGCCGTCACGGGGCTTGATCTGCTTGCCTGGCGCGCAGGCATGCCTGACGGTCGGGTGCTCGGCCCCGCCGCACTGGCCGGCGCGTTGGCCGCCGCGACGATCGCCACGCGCGCGGCCGCCGCGTGGCGGCCCTCGTCCGCTGGGACAGGACCGGGATATTCGTCGGCTCCTGCCCGTCCGACCTGGGCGCGGTTGTTATCCGAGACCGGCCGCGAAGCGCTGGAGGACTGGCGTGGCAGCGCACTGATCGCGGGCGCGCTGGCGGCAACCGTGGTGCTCGGCCTGGACCTGCCGGTCCTGCTGCCGGTTCTGCCAGGCCTGCTCGCCCTAGCCGCCGTCGCGGTGCGCGGGCGCGGTGACGCGGCACCGGAGCGCCGCGGGTCGGCGTGAGTGGCGCGGGCCGCCATAGTCGGCCTGCCCTACCACGGCAAAGCACCCGACCTCGGCGCCTTGGAAACTCCCTGAGAAATGTCGCGCACGTGAGCCTTCCGGTCGGGACCGCGGATGTCCTGCCGAACGGCCACACGGCGCGGCCGGCCAGCGACAGCAGCGACCGCGCCCGATGATTGGCGCCTGCCGAGTCTTTACCGCGGGACATCCCGCCACCGGATGCGGGGAGGAGGAGACCGCGACCGCTCGAGCCCGGGGGTTGGCACTCTCCTTTTTCGGGGAGCTGCTGCTGACCGGCTGACCGCGCCACCGGTGCGTGACAACGCTCAGAATGTGCGAACATTCTGAGCGTTGTCACGCGCTGAGGCACGTCTGCGGTCGAGCATGATGATCCTTATCACGGGTATGGCAAGTCGTCCACACGGCCCACCGACCGTCACACGTCCGCGCCGCGCCGTGTCGGCCACGCGGAGTCAGGTCCAGCTCGGTGATCCGGCAGCCGTTACGGTGTATGCGCGCTCGTTCCCGACTGTGCCGGAGTGGACCTGGTGAACCTGTTCAACCCCGAGGAGTTCTTCTCCGGTGATGATGGCAGCTGGACCGGGTCAGGTTCGTCGCGCGGACAGGGTTTGGCGGAGACCTTGATCGCCGACTACACCATCCTGACCCGGGCGTGGTTACCGTCGACGGCGATCGTGGCGCTGCTCGGCGAGTTCGGGGTGGCCAGCGCCGCAGCCCGCACGACGATCAGCAGAATGGCACGCCGGGGCGTGCTGGAGCGCAACAGGCTCGGGCGCCACAGCTCGTACCGGCTGACGCAGGAGGCCGCTGACGGGCTGTCGATTGGGGGCAGTCTGATCGCGGCGTATACGACGCAGCCTGATTCTTGGGACGGCTTGTGGACGTTGATCTCCTTCTCCGTGCCGGAAGAGGAGAGCACTCGGCGGCGCGCCTTGCGGACCGCGCTGCGGGGATGGGGGTACGCCCCGCTGTACGACGCGGTCTGGCTCTCGCCGTTCCCCCTGACGCCGGAAACACGGCGCGACCTGACCAGAGTGGCGCCGGGGTCGATGAGCGTGTTCCGCGCGCGACACGTGGACCTCGACGCGGAACTCGACCGCCACCCCCTTGAGGCGTGGGACCTGCCCGCGATTGCCGCCCAGTATGAAGTCTTCATCCGCCGATGGAGCAGTCTGCTGCCCTTCATCACCGACGCAAGCATTACCGGCGCCGCAGCGGTGCGCGCCCGCACCGAGTTGATGGACACCTACCGCCACTTCTTCCCGACGCTTGATCCGCTGTTGCCCGCTGAGTTGCTCCCGCGGGACTGGCCACGGACCCGGGCGAGAGAAGTGTGTATCGCCGTCTACGACGGGTTGGCCCAGCAGGCTCAGGAACATGTGCGAGCCGTAGTGGCCCGATTCGCCGAGGGCCCGTACGGCGAGATCAGAGCCCACACTATCGCCGGGATGAGCGCCGGTATCAGCCACAGTGAACCGCACCGGGATCGGTCCAGACTCTAGGGCTGGGGTTCTAGCAGCGGGTTTGCCTGCGTGAGGTAGAACTCTTTCTCGTACTCGACGGGTGGGACGTGACCGATCTCACCGTGCAGTCTGCGGTTGTTGTACCAGTCGATCCACTCGGCGGTGCCCAGTTCGACGTCGGTGAGCGTCCGCCACGGCCCGCGGCGTTTGATCAGCTCGGTCTTGTACAGCCCTATCGTGCTCTCCATCAGGGCATTGTCCAGAGCGTCGCCCACGGTGCCGATCGAGGCGGCGATGTTCTCGCCGGCTAGGTGGGCAGCGAGGCGGAAACTCGTGTATTGGCTGGGTTCAATCGATCGTTGCAACATCGGCTTCTGATACCGATTGTAGTTCGTCGTTGAGTGCTTCGGCCGGCGTCCTCCAGCCGAGGGCCTTGATCTCTGCGATCTCCTGACTCGTCGGACCGGGGCGCGTACCGGCGTCGACCTCAGCCTGACGCACCCAGTTGCGCAGCGTCTGCGCAGTGGCGATCCCAAGCTTGGCCGCGATCGAGACGATCGCCTGGTTCTCGGACGGGTACTGACTCTTCGTCTCACGCACTAGGCGCACAGCGCGATCGCGGAGATCCTGCGGGTATGGCTTGCTCATGACGACTCGATCCTTTCAAACGATCGAGTCTGGATCCAAGCCGGTGCGGTTCATCCGCCGACAGTCCCGTGATCCTTCGATTACTGATGATCGCCGCACGCATCACGGCCCCACACCATACGGCCGCGGCCCAGTATCAAGAGCCTGGCGTCTCACGGCCTATCGTGCACGAGGTCGTTAGACGACGGACGTGGTGATGGTGCCGGTGTAAGTGCCGGCGACCGCAGCTGCGGGGATCGCGACATTCAGGCTGGGGTTCCATGAAGCGCTGGTGATGTGTCCGTTTCCGGCGCTGGAGCTGAAGGCGGTGATGGACGCGCCGAGTGGCTGCGCCGTCGCGGCGGTGGGCTGGCCGGGTGTCAGCGTGGCTGTTCCGCTCGACGCCGTGGAGGGCCCGGACCAGTAGGAGAGGCTCGCCGACGTGATCGTCTCCGCTTGGCTGTGGCCGCCGGTGGTGAAGCTGGTGGCGCTGACGGTCGCGGTCCAGCCGGCGTTAGAGATCAGCCGCTGGTCGCTGACCGTCACCTGGCCGACGGCCGCACTCAGGGTATTGCCGGGCGCGGAACTGCCCAGGTTGGCACTGGCCGGCACGCTGACCGACAGCGTGCTCGGGACGATCACGGTGACGCTGCAGCGCCAGTCACCGCCTGCTGGCCAGCAGTTGCCTCCGTCGATGCTGGCGGTGACCGTGTCGGTCATGTACCGGTCGCCGGTGTCAGGGTTGTTGACGGTCATCGAGTAGGTGATCGTCACAGAGGTGCCCGGGGACAGGTTGCCAGTCCACGTCAGATTTGGGGAAACGTAGGACAGCGTGCCCGAAGTGGCCGTTGCGTTATTGGCGTAAGCGGCGTCGTCCAGGTCGCCGGAAAGCGCGTCGGCAACCGAGACATTCGTGTAGGAAAGCTGCCCTGAGTCGGTCACCGTGATCGTGTATTGGACGGTGCTTCCGTCGGACGTGCTGGTGGCGTTGGCCGATTTCGCGATCTGCACCCAAGGCACCAGGACCGATACGCTCACGGTGCACCGCGTGTCAGTGCTGCCGTTCGCGCAATTGGTGCCCGCCGTCGTGGAGGTGATCGTGTCCTTCATCGCCTTGTCGCCGATGCCCGCCAAGGTCCAGATCTCGGCAGCGGCGGAGGAGCAAGTCAGTTGAACCAGCAGCGTTCCGCTCGCGGTGCTACCGCCGGCCGGCTCGATGCACTTGCCCGAGTTATTGGCCATGATGTTGTAGGTCTTGGCGGAACTGGAGACCGGATGGAGCGTGAATTGTTCGTTTCCCTGGCCGTTGCAGGTGTAATGGATCAGCGCGGCATTATCGCTGGATGAGAAACCATTGATGTTCAGGCACTGGCCAGCTGAAGAGGTGGCGACCGTGTACGACGCCGGCCCACCGCTGACCGGGGTAAAGGTGAAGTTCTGCGCTGCGCCGGAGGTACAAGCCAACTGGTTCAGCTGCGTCGCGTTGGTAGACGGGTTCGGGTCGTTCATGCAGTAGCCGCTGGCCTGGTTCACCGCGGTGCTGGTGAACGTGGTCGATACGGTGGCGGAGTAGGTGATAGTCGCCGACGCGCCGATCGCGAGGTTTCCGGTCCAGGTGAGTGTCGGCGCGCTATAGGCCATGGCGCCGGCGGTGGCGCTAGCGTCGTTGTTGTAGACCGCGTCGTCGACGGTGCCTGCCAAGGTGTCGGCGAATGTGGCGCCCGTGAACGCGGATTGGCCGGTGTTGGTGACCGTGATCGTGTAATGCACGGTGCTGCCAGGCTCGGTGTTCGCCTGATCCGCGCTCTTGGAGATCGAAAGGCCCACGGTCGCGGCATCGTCGAAGAGCGCGTAGGTCGAGTCGAAGAACACGCTATTGGTGATCAGGTTCAGCGTGTACGAGTCGCCCGGGTGAACCGCGGCGTTGACTTGAACCCATCCGGTGTTGCTCGCGGGGCAGATCTTCGGCAGCAGCGTCGCCGTGGTGCTGGTGGTGTTGTCAGTCAACGTGATGGTGGCATAGTCCTGAGTCGTACCGTTCGCCGATGTGGCGCACACGGGCATCTCGTACCAGACGGACATGCTGTAGGTGTCGGTGGGTTCGGAGAAAGTCTGAGCCAGCGAGGATTGCAGCAGCGTCGAACTGGAGCCGACGCGGCCGGCGTACGTCCCGGAGTGCGCACCGCCCGACTGGACACTGGTCTGCCCGGTGGCGGTCCAGCCGCTTAGGCTGCCGGTCTCAAAACCGCCATTGACGATTCCCCCGGTAATTCGCGGCTGGATCGCTGCGGGATGCCCTGTCGCGGGCGAGGGGTGCGTTATGGCGCTTGGGGCGCTGGGGCGGCCGGACGGGCTGCCTTCCGGCGCAGGAGACTTGGCTGCGACCAGCACCGCGATCAGTGCCCAGGCGAGCAGGCTGACCGCGATGATTCGCCATGATGACGTCACGCCGCGCCTCTGCCCCGGCTGGCGAGATCGGCCGGGCGTGCTCTGAGCTGCGCCACCATGGATCATGCGCGTCGTCGCCTGCTTGCACGCTTGTGCTCGCGCGCCCCTGTCGGCGCGGCGCGCCCGCGGCCGCGAACTGCTTGCCCGCCGCCGTGTGGATCACGGGCGGCTGGCTGCGGCGTACGTGGCTCTTGCGGTGGCGGGATTTCGGGTCGGTGCCGACGGCGGCGCCAGAGCCACCAGGCCAGCGCGCCCACAACCGACAGCAGCAGCGCGCCGACGATACCGCCGAGAATGAGCAGGGGGACCAGGTAACGGTCCGAGGTGATCAACTGTGGGGTGACCGGCGCACCGAGGCCCGGGTTCCGCGGGAAGGTGAGTCTGGCCTCGACGGTGTGCTGAGTCTGCCCGCTGGCCAGGGTGAGCCGGGTAGTCCACGGGCCATCCGGCAGGCGCTTGTCAAGGCGCACGGCGACTTGCCCGAAGTTCCCGATGCCCAGGGTCAGCCCGAGATCGGCGGGAAAGGGGCCGGCGCTCATCGAGCCGGGCCCGTCGGCGAGCGCGAGCGACCCGGTCATGTCGAGGGCGCGTGCACCAGTGTTGTGTACCTGCGCCAGCACCTCGGGTGTGCCGTCGCTCGTGCGCGCGGCCGCGAGGCTGAGGATCGCGAAATCGGACGCCGGTTCGCCGCCGACACCCACATCTAGGTAGAGGCGCACGCCCACCCGGTTGACCACCCGGACGGCGCCTCGTGGTCCAGGCGGGCTGGACACCTGCGCCCAGATGACCGCGTAGCGTTCCCCGGACGAAGCGGCGGGGGGCACGGAGATCGTCGCATCGATGACAGCGTGCCCTCCGCCGGGAATGTCCCGGCTGGGGCTGCTCAACCTCACCCAGGTGCTCAGGTCGTTCGCCGTGCGGTCCGCGGCGCCGGTGAATTGGTCATGGGTGATGGATGCAGCCGCCGCATACAGTTCGACGTGCTGCTGCTGGCGTGAGGTGTTGACGACTTCCATCTTGCGGTTGATGACCGCGCCCGGCGCGAGGTAGTCGACGACGTACATCCGCGCTCGCGGGTCATCTCGACGATTCACCGGCGCTTCGAGCAAACGGATCCCGATCGTCCCGCTGACGCCCTCGCGTGGCGAATCGGTCGCGGCGCCCGCGGACGTAGCCGAACACGCGAGGGCGCCTAATACCGCGCAAAGGCACGCAAAAATCAGCGCGCGCCGCACTATCGCATCCACCACCTAATCACCGCGGGCATGGCGGCGCACGGGCAAAACCCCGGGCAAACGTCCTGGCTGCGAACCAGCCTGGAAGTTTCCACGGCAATGCACCTGCATCCTCGACCCGAATGCCTATACAAACTGACGTCAGCCACTCATGAATAGCCGACCGACGCCCGGTTTGCACGGCGCCACAAAGAACTATCACTCGTATGCCGTAGCAGGTCAGAACTGCTATGGAGCGCTGCAGCCGCGCCGTGGCCGCCATTGCGGTGATGGCTAACTTGAGCGCTCCCTGACCACTGTCGGGCCTGACCTCAGAAAATAAGAGAACCGCGTACAATCTAGCCGCTGCGCCAATATTCTTGACGTACCAAACTCGACATACGAACGACTGCATGGAATCAGTGACAGGTGGGCACGATGTCGAATGTTCCAATCGAAGTACAGTTCTCCTAAGGGAGGTATTCGTGTCGAAAGCGCGTTCGTTCCCCAGAGCGGCGATAGCGTCGCTGTTGGCCCTCATCTCGTTGTCCGCCGCGGTTCCAGCCGACGCGGCGTCATCCGGCGGCACCACGACCACGTTCGACGTCACCAGCGGAGCACTTTCCGCCTCCGTCCCCGCGACCGCGAGCCTGGGCAGCGGCGGCCCCGGCACCTCAATCTCCGCCCAACTCGGCGCCGTCACGATCACCGACGACAGGGCCCTGCTCACGGCAGCGTGGACGGCAACCGCGACCTCTAGTTCGTTCACCACCGGCGGCGGAACGACTCCTGAGACGATCGCCAACACCGCCATTTCCTACTGGTCCGGGCCCGCCACCGCGACTACCGGCACCGGCACCTTCACCCCCGGCCAGGCCAACGCCGGCGCGGCGCAAGCCATGGGTGCGGCCGTCACCGCGTTCGCGCTGACGGCAGGCGTCGGCAACAACGTCGCCACCTGGAACCCGACCATCGTGGTCACCGTGCCCGCCGCAGCCGTCGGCGGCACCTACACCGGCACCATCACCCACTCCGTGGCGTAAGCGCTCACGGAAGCCATATCCGGCGCTTGAGTCACGCACACCTGGCGTGCTGGACCTCGGTGCGACGCACCTACGACGGCGTTCAGGTGTATGCCATGGCCACGCAGACGATCTCGCCGATGTATCCGATCCTGAATCTCGGCCTGAGTTCCTCCTCGTCGGCGGTGCCCGCCACCATGCGCATCGACTACGTCCGGGTCTGGTAGTGAGCCGCGACTGAAGCCATTCGCATTCGGCCTCGGCGCGTTGGTACGCGCCGGGGCCGTCTTACATGCGCCGCCGCAGTGAAGCCATCGCGCTCTCGCGCACCTTGAGCAAACGCTGAGCAGCCCTTGAAGGCCGCTGAACCTTCCTCGCCGAGCCTGAGACTCAGTCGGTTCGAGGCGAAACAGGCGGAAGACCTATGTTCACGGGACGCGGTATGGGCAGGGCGGCGTGCACAGCGCCAGACCTGCCTGCCGGCGCACCGACCGCGGGCGCCGAAAGGCAGCGGCGGCGGCGAAGTCCGCTGCGCGTGCTGTATCGGGACGACCACCTGTTGCGCACCGGCCACCTCCTCACCCTCAGCTCGCTGCTGACTTCCGCTATCGGGGTGTTGTACTGGGCGGTCGCCACGCGGACCTACGGCCCTGACATCATCGGCGGCTCGTACGCCGCGGTGTCCGCGATGACGCTGCTCTCCGGCATCGGCCAGTTCAACCTCGGCAACGTCCTGATCCGATTCACGCCGAGCGCCGGGCCGCGGCTGCGCGCACTGGTGTCCACCTCCTACGCCGCGGCCGCACTGGGCGCGCTCGTCGCCGCGGCGGTATTCGTGCTACTCGTTCCGGCGATCTCTCCCGGCCTCGCCTTCCTCCATACGCCGAGACTGGGCGCCGCGTTCGCCCTCGGCACGGCCGCGTACGCCGTATTCGCTCTCCAGGACGGCGTGCTCACCGGGCTGCGCAAATCCGGCTGGATCGTCGTGGAGAACGGCTGCTTCGCCCTCGCGAAGATCGCGCTGATCATCGTTCTCGCCAGGACCGCGCTGCGCGGACAGGGCATCCTGCTCTCCTGGATAGGCGCGCTGGCCGCGGCGATCTTCATCACCAATGTATTCGTGTTCACCCGCCTGATCGGACGCGGCGGGGTACGGGGCCCGTCCCAAACCGGGGCTCCCAGTCGAGCGCACCTGCCCGGCCGACGCTACGTCGCGGCTGACTACCTTGGGCAGCTCTTCTGGATCACGGCGATGAGCCTGCCGCCGATCATGATTCTCAACCGGCTCGGTGCGACGCAGAACGCGTATTTCTCGCTCGCCTTTCTCATCGCGCATCTGCTGCACATGGTCGGCATCAACATGGGCCTGTCACTGGTCGTGGAGGCCGCGTGGGATCCGCGCCGGATCGAACGCTTCCGACACATGGTCAAACACACCGGCATCCTGCTGACCACATGTGTGGCGGTGCTGGTGGCCGCCGCCCCGTTGATTCTGAGGGTGTTCGGCACGCAATACGCGCAGGACGGCGCCGGTCTGTTGCGGCTGCTGGCCTTGTCGGGCCTGCCGAACCTGGTCGTCGTCGCCGCGGTGAGCGTCGCGCGCGCGAGGCAGCGGATGCGGCTCGTGGTCGTGGTCTACGCCGCCATCTGCATCCTGGTGCTCGGGCTGACCGCGGTGCTGCTGCCCGTGATGGGAGTCAGCGGCGCGGGTGCGGCATGGCTGGCGGCGCTGACCCTCGTGGCCGCGGCGCTGCTGTGGCGACGCGATCTCTGGCTTCCGCGCGCCGCGCCGGCCGGCTGCGTCACGCCACAGGTCACCAGTCTGGAGCCGCCCGCAGTACCTGCGGGCGGCGTCGCCTGGACTTTTGCAGGGTACTTCGCGCGCAGGCCGCTCAGCCAACCAGACCGGCTCGCTGCCAACCTGCGCGTACGCGGCAATACGCACGGCGCTGGCGTCTTCCCACGCCGTCGCCGCCGTCCACCGGAACCCTGACGCAGAGATCTTCAGGCTCTCCACGACGCCGATCTCAACACCGCGATGACAGGAGTCTCAATGAGAATTTCCACGGTCACACTCGCCGCCTCGGGGTGGCTCGCGTTGGCCTCGACCACTCTGCCGGCACTCTCCGTACTGCGTGTCCTGCTGTCGCTGGTCTTCGTCCTGTTCTGTCCGGGAACCGCGATCCTGAAGATCGCCGCCGCGACGACGCCCGCGCTGACCGCGGGATATGAACCGCTGCTGCGCGCCGCCCTGGCCATCGCCGCCAGCCTTTCCGTGGCGACGCTGGCCAGCGAGGCGTTCTTCCTGACCGGCAGCTTCACGATGCAGCGCTGCGTCACGGCCTTGGCCGCGCTCACCACCATGCTCGCACTTGCCCCGGTGCTGGTCAGGGCATGCCGGACCGACGCGACAAGCCGCCCCTGAACCAGACCACTGATCTGTTTGAACCGATACAGCTGTTCCGGACGAGAGGGATCGCCATGAGTGGAAACGACGTCGACGTCGCAGTGATCGGCGCCGGGCCGTACGGCCTGTCGGCCTTCGCCCACCTGCGCCGTTTCGGGCTGCGGGCGCGGATCTTCGGCAAAACGATGGACACCTGGAAGTCGCACATGCCAGCCGGCATGTACCTCAAGTCGACGCCGAGGGCGTCGAGCATCGCGGCCGGACGCCCCGGCTACACCCTCGCCGACTTCTGCCGGGCCGCCGGGACCGCGCCGCCGACCGGCGACGATCCGGTGCCGCTGGACCTGTTCTTGCGTTACGGCGAGTGGTTCGCCGAGCAACTCGTCCCGGCCGTAGAACCCGCCATGGTGCGTCGAGTGGACCGGGTGAACGGCGGCTTCCGGATCGAGACGAGCGCGGCGGAGTGCTTCGACGCGAAGTCGGTCCTGGTGGCCAGCGGTCTGATCGAGCACGCGTACATCCCGCCCGAACTGGCCGGCCTTGCCTCGGCGGCCAATCCCGCCGAAGCCCTCGTTTCGCACAGTTCGCAGCATACGGACATGTCGGTGTTCGCCGACCGGGACGTCGCGGTGGTCGGGGCCGGACAATCGGCGCTGGAGAGCGCGGCGCTGCTCTTCGAGGCCGGGGCGCGGCCGATCGTACTCGCGCGCCGATCGCCCGTGCAGTTCAACGCTCTGCCGGATTCCGAGCGCGGGGACGGATGGCGGAACCTCAAGCCGGACTCGCCGCTCGGTCCGGGTTGGTCGCTCTTCGCCTGCTCGAAGGCACCGGCGCTGTTCCGCCGGCTGCCCGGCCCGGTTCGGCTGGACCTGGTCGTCCGGATCCTCGGCCCGTCCGGCGCCTGGTGGCTGCGCGAGCGTGTCGCGGACCGGGTCCGGGTCCACACGGGTCAGCGGGTGCTGCGCGCCGTGGCCGAGGGCGGCCGCGTGGCGCTGCACGTCGTCACCTCGGACGGCACGGCGCGCGCCGTCTGCGCGGATCACGTGCTCAGTGCGACCGGCTACCGCATCGACGCCGACAACTTCGCCTTCCTCGGTCCGGAACTGCGCCGCTCCCTGGCCCGGCTGCGTGGCTGGCCGCGACTGGGCGCCGGCTTCGAATCCTCAGTGCCCGGCTTGTTCTTCGTCGGGTTCCCCGCAGCAGCGAGCTACGGTCCGCTCATGCGCTTCGTCTGCGGCACCGGGTACGCGGCTTTCCGAGTGTCGGAGGCGCTGGCCGCCCGATCGCAATGGCGGCCGCCGAGCTTCGCCGCGGCCGGCGTCGTGACCGAGTGGCAGCCCTGAGCCCGTCCCCGCGGTCGCGGGCACTCGCTCACCCGCCGTCGCGTTTCGCGCGTGCGGACATTTGCCAGACTTTCAACACGACCAGCGCATCTCGGACTCGCTGGTGGAGTAGAGCGTTCTCGGCCTGCAAGGCGGCCGTCTCAGCGCCGATGCGCGGGGTGGGGTCGGCGGTGAGGCCGGCGCTGGCCGCGAGCAGGAACCGGCGCTTCCAGTTGGCGATCGACGTGGTGCTCACTCCTGCCGCCGCCGCAGCCTCCGCGAGCGTCATCCGGTCGGCGAGCACTTCAAGAATGACCCTTGCCTTTTCTTCTGGCGAGCACGCCGACGACCGTCCCATATCTTATCCCTTCGACGAACTTAAACGACAACCGCGGGTGATCCGGAATTCGCGAACTGCAGCGGACCACTCAATCAGTAGCGCACGAGTTGTCGTTCTTCGAGCCCCTGTTGTTCGGATTTTTGAATACGAACAAGCGCCACCTCGCGCTCGGGTGGTGTGCGCGAACAACGGGCCGAGGGCCGGATTCGAAGCAGCGCCGGGAGGCCGCGTGGGCAGGTCGGCGCAGCCGGTGCCGGACGGCCCGCTCAAGGAGTTCGCCGAGGGTCTGCGGCCACCGCCTGCTACGGCGGCCGCGCGCGCGGGTTGTCGGCGTGAGATTCGACGAATCTAGGAGCGTGAGCGCCATGGTCTACCGCGCTGCCGCGTCGCGGGGTTGACCCGATTCAGCGGGGAACCCGCGATCGCCAGGAGCACAGCCGAGCCGGCTACTAGCGCGACCAAGGCCTTGTCCAACGTCGTCGGCGTCAGATCGCTGCTTTGCAGGACAGCGAAACCGGCGACCAGCCCCAGCCACGCCTGAACGCGCTTCAGCGCTGCTACCGGCGTGAAGGGCGGATACATGATGATCAGCAGAATGAGCATGCACTCCAGAAGGGAGCGCTGCCGGTAGAACGCTGCTCCGAAGGTGTCCAGATACGTTGCGGCGTAAGCGAAACAGGCGAGGAGCATGGCTCGTCCCGGGCGCTCTCGCCACGCCCGCCTCGCCATGCCGGGCGCCAGTGCGAGGGCTGCGATCCACAGCAGGGTGCCCGGATAGAGCCAGCGTTCCGGCCCCGCGCTTCGCGACCCGAAATCCCAGGGAAACGGGCCGAACAGGATGTCAACGAGATACTGCGGGTGCTCGAGGAGGTTGTGCGGGCCGTATCCGCCGCTGAAGCGCAGCGGTGTGCCGTCCTGCACCGCGAGACTTCCCACCGCACCGAGCAGCGCGGAAAATCGCGGCAACACAAAGGCGGCGAAACCGCCGACCGCGACCAGCAGGCCGGCCAATTGCCCGCGGTGCGGCCGGATCCTTGCGATGAGCGCGACGGCGAGGAAGAGCGCTGTAGCCGGACGCAGGTAAAGGCACGCCTGGACGCTGGCAAGCGTGCCGAGGGCGGCGATCCAGAACGGCGCCTTGGTCTGGATCAGCAGTGTCCAGAGCGCCAGGGCCGCGATCAGGCCGTCTTTGAGTCCCCAGGCGTCCCAGAGCAGCAGCGTGGGACTCGCGGCGATCGACAACCCGGCGGCGATTGCGCGCCTGCGACCAGCGCCGCAGGAGTGCGCCAGTAAACAAGCCGCAACCGCTCCGCTCGCGCAGATCACCGCGAGGGCCAGCTTCGCCGACAGCCAGCCGCCGCCGGTCACCAGCTTTCCCGCCGCCATGGCCGCCGCGTATCCCCACAACTGCGAGCCCGACCACGCGGCCAGGTCTCTGGTGGTCAAGTGCACTCCGTCGCGCCACGCACCGGCGATCAGACTGCTGGTCCAGTTGTACTCGCGCGCGTCGGGGAAGACCGGCGACCCGCCGGTCTGCCAGTGCACCGCCACGACGACGGCGAGGTGGAACAGCACGGCGACGACGAACATGAGCATCACCATCGCCGCTGTGCCGCGTGGTGAGGGTAGGGCGCGCTTCGCCGGGTCGGTGACGATCATGAAGATTGAGCGTACTGAGCCGATGCCGAATGGTCGGCGAACGGCGTGCCCGAAACGCCGAGGACGGATAGTCATATTCGGCAGCGCGGCAAAACCAATATTCCGATCACTCGTTCTCCACGCACGCGTTGCTTTTCGGGAAATGCGACCCCGACACTGTGCTGCGATTCGAACCGAAAGCCGCCGCGATCCACTGCTGTCGCGGGCGCGGCACCTGCCCTGGAGTTGGAGTAGCGGATGAGAAGCCAATGTTCCGAACCTGCGAGCCGCCTTCCGATCAACGGGAGGCGCGGCGATTTCCTGCGCCGGACGGTGGCCGCGATCACGATCGCGGCCGGGGCACTGGCCGCCGCGTTGCTCGCCGGTCCCGCCACGGCGCAGAGCGCGGATTGCGAGCCGGGTACCGTCGGCTCGATCTATCCGGTAACTGATTGCATGGCGATGACGAGCACGAACTTCATCGGCCTCGGCGGGAGCCTGATCGTGTCCGGCGAGGGGTTTCGGCCGCTGAGCGCGGTCTCGGCGCAACTGCACTCCACGCCCGTGTCGCTTGGGTCATTCACCAGCGACGCCTCCGGTTCGGTCGACGGCTCCGTGAAAATCCCCGACTCCGTAGCCGTCGGCACGCACGAGCTCGAGCTGACCGGGCTCAACGCGGACGGCATGCCGAGGCTACTCACCGCGACCGTTCAGATCGGCTCGAAGTCCGTCTCTTCCTCAGGCATGAGCGGCTGGTTCTGGGTCGGCATCGGCCTCTTGGTGGCCGTGCTCATGGTGATCGCCGCGCTGGTGGCGCGCTCCGGCCGACAAGGCCGGCAGGCCGGCTAGCGATCCGCCCTCTTGATGGAGAAGCGTACTCGGGTTCTGCTGTACTGCGCGGTGCTGGCCGCGATCGTGCTTTCGGCCGCGGCCGGCTGGCTTAGAAGCCAAGCGCTGGCCGCCGGGCACGACCTGACCGCCGCGCAGTTCGACACGGCGCGTCTTCGCACCGAGCTGGCCGCGGGCGACCTCGCGTCCGCCCGCCGGCTGCTGGCCCATGACATGGCACTGACGTCGGATGCGCGGCGCCGGGTCTCCGGCGTTTTGTGGAGCGCGACCTGCGCCGTTCCGATCGCTGGACGCGGTGCTCGCACGGTACGGGGAATGGCCGAGGCCGCGGATCAGCTGACCCATGCAGCGCTTCCCGAGCTGATCGACGCCGTCGATGACGTGCGGCGAACCCAAGGTGCGCAACCCGGCTCCACGATTGATCTGCACGCCCTATCAGCGAGCGAGCCGAGGCTCGACGCCGCGTCGCGTACGTTCAACGCGATCACCGGCGCACTCGACCGGCTACCGCGCGGCACAGGCATTTCAGGGGTCGATGCTGCTCGATCGGCGTTCTACCACCGGGCGGCGATCATGTCGGCCGCGGTGTCGCAGGTAGCCGGCATCGTGCACGAATTGCCGTCCATGCTCGGCGGCTCCGGGGCGCGCCGGTATTTCCTGGCGATTCAGACCAACGCCGAGGCAAGGGGTACCGGAGGCTTGGTCGGCGCCTACGGCATCGTGGCGGCCGACCACGGCGTGCTGCACTTCGAGCAGTTCGGCAGTGATGACGACATTCCCCCGGTCGTCGACACCGCTTCTCTCCACACCGCGCCTCACACCGTGCGCCGCCCCCGCGTCGTCGGCAGGTCCAGGCCGCGCTTCGGCGCCACACCGACCTACGATCGGGCGCGCGAAGCGGTGCTGCTCGCGGAATCGAACCTCTCACCGGACTTTCCCGCCGCGGCGCTCGCCTGGACGGGCCAGTGGCGGCGGGTCACCGGCGAGCGGCTTGACGGCGCCGTGGCGGTCGATCCGGCCGGTCTCGCGGACTTGCTCGGCGCCGTCGGGGCGGTGACGCTCCCGGACGGCGAGCGAATCTCGTCGCGCAACGCGGTCAGCGTGATCGAGCAGGGGGAGTATGCGCGTTTCGCCGACCCGGTGCGACGAAAGCGGTTTCTGGTCTTGACCGCGCGGGCGGTGGCCGCCGCGTTCGAGAGTCGTCCGGTTCCTTCGGCGGCGATGCTGCGAGCGCTGTACGACATGGTCGACGGCGGCCGGTTGCGGGTGTGGAGCGCCGATCGGAAACAGCAGGCTGTTTTGTCCGGGACCGCGCTCGGTGGAGCCCTTCGGCCCGAGCCGGGACCGTTCGCGGAACTGGTCGCGAACAACGCGGCGGGCACAAAGCTCGACTACTACCTGGACCGCGAGGTCGACTACACCCTTGGACCGTGCCGCGACGGTCGTCGGCGCAGCGATGTGCGGATCGTTTTGCGCAACGACGCGCCGAGCAAAGGGCTGCCGGGTTACGTCGTATCGCGCAGTGACGCCGGATCGGCGGGACGCCCGGCCGGTTCGAACAAGCTGCGCGTTTCGCTGTACGCGGCGGTCGGCGCCCGGTTGACCGGCGCGCAGCTCGACGGGCGTGCGGTGTCGCTGTCACCGGGGATCGAGAGCCGTCATCCGGTGTTCTCGACCATGGTGGAACTCGCCGCCGGGCAAAGCAGAGTCCTGAAGTTAACCCTCGAAGAGCCGATCGCGTCCACCCCCGCGCAGGTCCCCGTCCAGCCGCTCGCCCGGTCTCAGCGCACGAAGGTCGCCGATCTGGGATGTGACTGAGTTCTGGAGGTGGGCGGGGGCGAACGAGCGACGAATCAGTGTGTTGTGTATGGAAAGGATCAGCGGATGACCGCGCGAAAGCTCACTGTCGTAGGGCAGGGGTACGTGGGCCTGCCTCTGGCGATGCGCGCCGTCGAGGTCGGTTATGACGTCGTCGGGATCGACGTGGATGAACACCGGGTGAAGCGGTTGGCGATGGGCGAATCGTTCATCGAGGACGTCACCTCGCGCCGGCTGGCCGCCGCCCTCGCCACCGGTCGTTACCGCCCGAGCTGCTCGTACGAGGATGCCGGCGGCTTCGATGTCTGCGTCATCTCGGTGCCTACGCCGCTTCGGGACGGGGCGCCGGACCTGACCTTCGTCGAGAGCGCGGCGCGCTCGGTCGGCCGGCAGCTGAAGCGGGGCGGCACCGTGATCCTGGAATCGACGACCTATCCCGGGACCACGCAGGACGTGGTCGGCGCACTGCTGTCCAGCGAAAGCGGACTGAAGGCGCCCGGGGATTTCCATCTCGGCTTCAGCCCGGAGCGCATCGATCCGGGCAACACACTGTGGCACCTGCACAATACCCCTAAGATCGTGTCAGGAATCGATGCCGCCTCGTTGGCGCAGGTGCGTGCGTTCTACGACGAGCTGGTCGACATCACCGTCCCGGTGTCCTCACCGCGTACCGCGGAGTTGGCCAAGCTGCTGGAGAACACCTTCCGCCAGGTGAACATCGCGCTGGTCAACGAGCTGGCGGTAGCGGCGAGGCAGCTCGGAGTCGACGTGTGGGAGACGATCGACGCCGCCTCGACCAAGCCGTTCGGTTTCATGCGGTTCGAGCCGGGACCCGGCGTCGGCGGCCACTGCCTGCCGGTGGACCCGTCCTATCTCGCCTGGCACGTGAAGCGAACGCTCGGACGGTCTTTCCGATTCATCGAGCTGGCCAACGACGTCAACAACCACATGCCGCAATACATCGTCCGGCGGCTGTTCGAAGGTCTCAGCCGGCACGCCAAGCCGCTCGCCGGCGCGAGCTTGCTGCTGCTCGGGCTCGCCTACAAGCGGGACACCGGCGACGTGCGCGAGTCGCCGGCGCTCGCGATCGCGCAGCAGCTGGCCGGTCTGGGCGCGCGCATCAGGGCCGTCGAGCCGTTCGCCCAAAGCGACCACATCCCGTGCGAGATCCCGCTGGTCGAACTGACCCGAGAGGAGTTGCGCGCCGCGGACGCCGTGGTCGTGCTGACCGATCACAGCAGTTTCGACTACCTCCTGGTGGAGGAGACCGCGACCTACATCTTCGACACGCGCAACCGCTGCGTCGGCAGCCACGTGGAAGTTCTCTGAGTATCCCGTTCGGCGGCGCCGGCGCTCCGATCGCCCGGCTTACCGGGCGATCAGAGCAGAACTCGACTACCGGATCGGTCGACCGGAGCTCGCGGACTCGATACGGCTAAGCCAGTGCACCGTCGCGCGCAGGCCGTCGCCGAGCTCCACCGGCCGCACAGCGGGGAACAAGCGAAGTAGTCGATCATTCGAAGCCTGCGAATCGTGAACATCTCCCGCGCGGGCCGGCCGGTGCTCCACGGCCAGCGGCCGCTCGAGGATGAGCGAGAGCCGCTCCACCAAATCGAGTAGCGAGACGCGGGAGCCGAAGGCGAGATTCACCGGCATGCTCGAAGTCACTGCGTTGGCGACGGTCTCGGCGAGTACCTGCGCCACCGTGCCGACGTAAGTGAAATCGCGCGTCTGAGTGCCGTCACCGTAGATCGTAAGCGGCCGGTCGCGCAGTGCCGCGCTGACGAACGCCGGCACGACTGCCGCGTAGGCGTGGTCGGCGGGTTGCAGCGGTCCATATACGTTGAAGAACCGGAACACCTGCACCGGAAGGCCGAAAGCGGCGCCGTAGGCCAGCGCGTATGCCTCGGTGGCGAGTTTGCTCGCGGCGTATGGACTCATCGGCCTGGCAGCGAGCTCCTCGTGCTTCGGCAGCTCGGCCGCCGATCCGTACACGGACGACGATGAGGCGACGACCAGATGCCCAGCGCGGGCGCGACAGGCTTCTAACACGTTCAGCGTCCCGGTGGCGTTGATTTCGTGCGTGGCGGCCGGGTCGGCGAGGGAGCGGGGGACCGAGGGGCGTGCGGCGAGATGGATGACCGCGTCTGCCTCGGCGATGAGCTCACGCAGCAGCGGGCGGTCCAGGATGCTGCCTTCCACGAGAGCTACGCCGCTGTCGAGGAGGTTCGCGGCGGACCCCGTACTCAGATCGTCGAGGGCGATCACCTTCTCGGCGTACGGTTGTGCGGCCAAATACCGGCATACGTGTGCCCCGATGAATCCGGCACCCCCGGTGACGACGACTCTCATGATCCGATTCCTTCCTTCACTTCGGCAGGCTGCGGCCACCAGCCGCGCCGCTCGGCGATCGAGGTGTAAAGACGGTCGATGTCGGTGACGAGCCGCTGCTCGCCGAAGCGCTGTTCGGCGAAGACGCGGGCGGCGCATCCCATGCGCGAGCGCAACCCCGCATCACCCAGCAGCCGTACTACGTGGCTGGCCAATTCGTCGGAGCGCGGCTCGGCCAGCAGACCGGTCACGCCGTCTTCGACGACCTCTGCGACGCTGCCGACCCGGGTCGCGACGGCGGGCACGCCGGCCAGGGCCGCTTCGATCAGGCATACCGGCATGCCTTCGTTGTCGGAGGTGAGAATCACTACGTCGGCTGCCGCGTAGACGGTTTCCACGTCGGTGCGCCAGCCCAGCAGCAGCGGCTCGTCAGCCAGGTCGGAAGCGGCCGACAACAGTCCGCGCTCTCCGTCCCCGCAGACCACGAACCGGGCGGCCGGCATGCGTTCGCCCACCTCGCGAATCACCGCGCGCAGCCGATCCGGCCGTTTGACCGCCGCGAGCCGCCCGACGTAGGCCACCACAGGAACATGCGGTGGCAACCCGAGCCGCCTGCGGGCGAATTCGCGGCCGGGCAGCGGGCGCAGTCGAGTTCCCGGCGGCACCACGACGTACTGTGACTCGGTGCCGATGCCGGCGGCCAGCAAGTCGTCGCGCACCTGTGCGCCGACGCTGACGAGCCGGTCGCAGGTGCGAGCCAGCATCCGTTCGGTGCGCACCACGACGCGGGTCTTGTGCTCAGAGAAATAGCCGCGCAGCAGATGTCCGTGAAAGGTGTGCACCCGCGCCGGGGCCCCGGCGGCGAGCGCGGCGAGTCGACCGAGCGCTCCGGCTTTGGCCGTGTGGGTGTGCACGATGTGCGGCTGGAACCGGCGGATCGCCGCGGTGAGCGAGGCCAGCGCATGCAGGTCGTCCAGCGGCCGTACTTGACGTCCGAGCCCCGGCACCGTGGTCACCGGTACGCCGGCGGCGCACGATGCGATGTAGTCCGCCTCGTCCGCACAGACCGATCCCGCGTACAGCCGATGATCGAAACGGGCGGCGTCCAGCCCGCGCGCCAATACCGCCGCCTGCAGTGCGGGCCCTCCAATATTCATGCGTGAAACAACCCGCATGACTCTGAGACGTTGGGCTGGATTTTCGCCGCCCTGACCGGAAAACACGCTTGAGTACATGGCGCGAATATATCGGCTCGAATAGTCCACAGTGGTATATTTCGGGCGATGACATCGAAACCATCGCCTCAGGTCTCCGGGCGTGTATGCCTTCTGATCGGCCAGCTCGGGCTGGGGGGAACGGAGAAGCAGGTGACGCTGCTGGCCTCCGGCCTCATGCAGCGCGGCATCGACACCAGCGTGCTGGTGTTGTTCAGCGGGGGTCCACACGAAGAGACGCTCAAGTCCGCCGGCGTTCCGGTGGTCCACATCCGTTGCCCACGCCTGCGTCACGGCCTCGATCCGCTGCCGCGGGACGCGACGGCGCTCGACCGGGTCGTACGCGGCGCGCGGCTCGTGGCCCGGACCGCGTACAAAGTCCCGCTCGCCCAGATCGCGGTTCTGCGCCTCCTGTCCTGGCTACGGCGAGAGCGGCCGGCCGTGCTGCACGCGTTTCTGCTGCACAGCTACCTGATCGCAGCCCCGGCTGCTTGGCTCGCCCGCATTCCGGTGCTGGTGGCCGGTCGCCGCAGCCTCGGCGATCGGCACCGCGATCGCCGGTTCATGCTGACCCTCATCCGCCTCGCCAACAGGCTGACCGACCTGATCATCGCGAACGCCCACGCGGTCGCGTACGACACCCGCCACGTCGAAGGGAAGTCGGTGCGCCGGATCACGACTGTCTACAACGGTATTCCGGACACCGCGTTCGAACCCGCCCCGGCGGTGCGGCTGGCCGCCGACGGCCCGGTGATCCTCTGTGTAGCCAACCTGATCTGGTATAAGGGCCATCGCCACCTGTTGGATGCCTGCGCGCTGCTGCGCGAACGCGGCCTCGCCTGCACGCTGGTCCTGGTCGGCGACGGGCCGGAGCGCGAGGAGTTGGAAGAACGCGCCGCCGCTCTGTCGATCGACGTGCGCTTCCTCGGCCACCGCACCGATATCGCGGAACTGCTCGCGCGCGCGGACGTGTGTGTGCTGCCTTCGCTGACCGAAGGTTTGAGCAACGCCGTCATGGAGGCGATGGCGGCAGGCAAGGCCATCGTGGCGACCAATGTCGGCGGGACCGGCGAGCTTTTGCGAGACGGACGCGGCATCTTGGTGCCTCCGGCGGATGCCGAGGCGCTCGCTCGCGCCATCTCGCGCGTTCTCCGGGATCCCGAGCTCTCCGCGAGCCTGCGCGCGCACTCGCGCGAGTGGGCTCGCGCCCACCTGAGTGCGGACGCGATGGTGCAGCGGCACATCGAGCTGTACGCGGGACTGCTGGAGGGCGAATGTGCGGCGTAGCCGGAATCGTCTCGCTCGACACTCCACAGCCGGCGCGGGTACGCCGGATGTGCGATGTGCTCGCCCACCGGGGTCCCGACGGAGCCGGCTTTCACGATGGCCCGATGGCCTGCCTCGGCATGCGCCGCCTGGCCGTCGTGGATATCGCCGGCGGGGCGCAGCCTGTTTACAGCGAGGATCGCACCGTCGTGGGGGTGTTCAACGGCGAGCTGTACAACTACCAGGAGCTTCGCAGGGACCTGCTGCGCAAGGGTCACCGAGTCGACGGGGAGGGCGACAGCGCCTGCCTTCCGCATCTGTACGAGGAGTACGGCGACGAACTGGTGCACCGGTTGCGCGGCATGTTCGCGTTCGCCATCTGGGACGCTGAGCGCGGCCGGCTTCTGCTGGCCCGTGATCGCCTCGGCAAGAAGCCGCTGTACTGGCGCGCCGACGGCGCCTCCGTGGAGTTCGCATCCGAACTCAAGGCCCTGGTACAGGAGCCCGAACGTCGCCCGCATCTCGATCCGGTGGCGCTGCACCACTATCTGACTTATCAGTATGTCCCGGCGCCGTGGTCGATCTATCAGGGCATCAGCAAGCTGCCGGCTGGAGGGCTGCTCGTCTGGGACCGGGGGAGGGTCAGCGAGCGGCGTTATTGGAAAGCGGATTTCAGCCCGCGCCCGGTCGCCTCGGAAGAAGAGGAATGCGCGCGGCTCAGGGAGCTGCTACTGGAATCCACCCGTCTGCGCCTGGTCAGCGATCGCCCGGTCGGCGCCTTCCTGTCCGGCGGTGTCGACTCCTCCGCCGTGGTCGCCGCCATGTCCAAGGTCGGCTGCGGGCAGTTGCGCACCTACTGCGTCGGCTTCGAGGATCAACGCTTCGACGAGCGCGCGTATGCGCGCGAGGTCGCGAGCAGGTATGGAACCGAACATCATGAGCTGGTGGTCACGCCGGATCTACTCGACGTGCTGCCGACTCTCGCCTGGCATTTCGACGAGCCCTTCGCGGACTCCTCGGCCATCCCCTCGTTCTATGTCGCCCAGCTGTGCCGGGAACAGGTGACCGTGGTGCTCAACGGTGACGGCGGCGACGAGTGCTTCGGCGGCTACCGCCGTTACGCGGTGCTCGCCGGCACCAGCCGGATCAGGATGCCGCAGCCGGTGCACACGAGCCTTGAACGGCTGGGAACGAGCCTGCTTGACCGGGCTGGCGAGCCCGGGGGCTTGTATCGGGCGGGTCGGGCGCTGAGGTTTCTTGGCACCTGCGGCTCGAAACACCGTTATGCGCGCTTGATGTCGTACTTCGAGCCGCACGAGAAGGCTCGGCTGTATACGGACGCCCTGCGCCGGGAGCTGGCCGGCATCGAGAGCGAGCAGCTCTTGTACGACGTCTTCGACGAGTCGCGGGCGGACGCCGATGCGGGCCGCGCGATGGACGCCGACATGAATCTGTATCTGCCCGGCGACCTGCTGGCGAAGGTGGACATCACCACGATGGCCAACTCGGTCGAGGCACGCTCGCCCTTCCTCGACCACCACCTGGTTGAGTGGGCCGCCGGTTTGCCCACCAGGTTGAAGACCCGGCCCGGGGTGACCAAGTACCTGCTCAAACGGGCGGTGGCGAACTGGCTGCCGAGGCAGGTGCTCGACCGGCCGAAGGCGGGTTTCGGCGTGCCGCTGGCGCATTGGCTGCGCACCTGCCTGCGGCCCGTCGCCTGGGACCTGCTCACCGACGAAACGGCGCGCTCGCGCGACTTGTTCGAGCCGGAGGCGGTGGCCTGGATGCTCGAGCGGCACGACGCCGGGGAGGACCACGCCACTCGAATCTGGGCCCTGATCCAGTTCGAACTGTGGCACCGAACCTTCCTCGACACTCCGTGCATGCCACTGCAGGCAGCCGCTACGGCCTGCCGCGGTTCCGGTTCGCCGTGAATGCCGGACCCGCCACGCGGGCTGGGTCAACTACGCAGTCCGAGCCGACCAAGCGGCGCACGCCACCTCCCCGGTCCGCGCGACGCGGGCTGCCGTTTCGGGTGCGGCGCGCTCACCCGAAGAGGCCGCAATCCCGCCGGGAGGCCGCCCGGCTGGTGACCGGGACGTTCGGCGTGCGGCTCGGTTCACTCGCGACCACGATGATCATCAGCGTGCTTATCGCGCGCTGCCTGCATCCCGCCGGACGCGGCACTTATCAGGTACTCATAACCATCGCCGGCGCCTCCATGGCGCTAGGGCACCTGTCCGTGGAACAGGCACAGACCGCGCTGTGGCCGCGCGTCGGGTACCGGTCCGCGGTGGCAGCGAACAGTTTCCCGTTGGGACTGGTCGTCGGCGGCTTCGCCGCGATGCTGGCACTCGCCGCCTCTCAGCTGTGCACTCCCTTCTTCGCCTCGTCCGCCGCCGCGCTCTCGTCGCCGGCTCTGATCGCGCTGGCGGTCGGCGGGGTGCCACTGGGCATCTCAACGCTCTACCTCACCAACGTCACGATGCTCGACGCTCGTGTTCGCACCGCCAATCGCGCCGCTCTCGTCGGCGGTGCGGTTCAGTGCGGCGGCCTGGCGATTCTGTCTCTGAGCGGCGCGATGACCGTCGCCTCCGCGATCGCCGTCTGGGCTCTTTCGACTGCCGTGCCCTGTTGCGTGATGCTTGCCCGGCTTCCGGCCGGCCCACGGCTGTTCAGCCTGAAGGTTGCTCGGCGTACGGTGATCACCGGGCTCTCCTATCACGCAGGCCCGGCCTGCACCTATCTCTTGCTGCGCATCGACATTTTCCTTCTGGCGGCGCAGGCGCCGGCGCAGTCGGTGGGTGTCTATGCGTTGGCCGTCGGCGTAGCCGAGACCGCCAGGTTCGCCGCTGACTCGCTCTCGCAGGTCGCCCTGCCGCGACAAGCGCAGGCGGATGACGAGCGCGCCGTGGACGTGACCGTGCGCACAACCAGAATCGCCGCTTTGATCGGGATCTGCTCGGCGCTCGCCGTCGCCGCGGCCGCGCCCGTCGCGGTGCCATTCGCATACGGGCGCGCATTCGGATCCGCGGTACCGCCGCTGTTACTGCTCCTGCCCGGTGTGCTGGTGCTGAGCCTCGCCCGTCCGGCCTCGGTCTATCTCCTGCGAGCCCGCCGCGCACGGTACGTCGTGGTGCCGTCGGCTGCGGGATTGGCGGTCAACGTCGCCACGAATCTCGCACTCATCCCGGTACTCGGCGCCGCGGGCTGCGCCATCGCCTCCTCTGCCGGATACGTGGTCATGGCGGTGCTTCAGCTGTGGCTGTTCGGCAGTGTCTCAGGCACCTGCGTCCGGTCGTTGCTGCCGCGGCGCGCAGATGCCGGACTTTGCCTGATCGCGGTACGCGCCGTCCTCAGCCGTCGTGCCGTCTCCGGCTGAACGGCGTTCGAAGACGAACTCGTTGCAGCCGAGCCCGCCTGCGCAGGTGGTCAGCCTGCGCAGTTCGAATCCGCGGTCGTGCACTGCCGTGAACACGCGCTCGGGCTTGGCCACCTCGAAGGGGTAACCGCCGACCCAGTCGACCAGATCGTGCCTCGCCGACATGCCACGGGGTCGCAGGACTCGCCCTGCGGTTCCCCGGCGCCGCAGCGCCAGGCGCGCGGCCGTCCGCAGCGGATCGTGCCGGTGCAGGTAACAGTAGCTGGCCGCGATCAGCAGCCGGCGATTCAAGGGGCTGGCGTCGTTGTAACTGCGCTTCACCCGAGTCCACACCCGGCTCTCAAATCCCTGATCGTTGTATACGGCGACGAACAGCGAGCCGTTCGGCGCCACCAGTCCCGCCGCGGCGGCGAGCGCGGTCCACAGATCGCCGGTGTGGTGCAGCACACCCCATGCGTATACGACATCGAACTGGCCGATCCTTCGCGTGTAGTCATGATCAATGATCGACCCCTGCTCGATCACCCAGCCGTCCAGCGAGCCGAACCGTCCGCGCAGCCAGGCCGCCGCGCGCACGGATTCCGCGTCCTGGTCGAACGAGTGCACGGTGGCACCGAGCCGTTGCGCGGCCAGCGAGAAAAGACCGCTGCCACAGCCGACATCCAGGAAGGAACGCCCGGTCATGTCCGGATACGGAAGGGCCTCGGCCAGGGATGCGGTGGCGGCCGCGATGCGCTGCTCACTGACCAGTTTCGTGTAGGACAGCCAGTTGCGGCCGAAGGCAAAGGTCTTATCTCCGGCCGCTTCAAAGAATGGCGCACGCATAAGTTCGTTTCCTTACAATCCATGGTCTGCGTTGTCCGTCTTGTACCATACACACTGATATGTACCTCAGGGTGCGGGGCGCGGACGCGCCGGCCGAGACAGAGGAGGCGGCGTGACATCCAGCGCCACAGGATCGACGTTCCTGGTCACCGGGGGTGCCGGTTTCATCGGATCGCATCTCGCACGGGCGCTGCTCGACCGCGGCGACTCGGTGATCGTGCTGGACAACCTGTCCACCGGCACGCTCGCCAATCTCCACCCCGTCGCGGACCATCCCGGCTTCCGCTTCGTGCATGGATCAGTGCTCGACGAGCTCGTGGTGGACGAACTGGTCGAGCGCGCGGACGCGATTCTCCACCTGGCCGCGGCCGTCGGGGTGAAACTCGTGGTGGAGCAACCGCTCCGCTCGCTGACCACCAATATTCGCGGCTCGCAGATCGTCATGGAGGCCGCGCACCGCTACCGCCGCGCGGTGCTGGTCGCCAGCACCTCGGAGATCTACGGGCGCAACGGGAACGGGCCGCTGGCCGAGGACGCCGACCGGATCCTGGGCAGCCCGGCCGTCGCGCGCTGGTCCTACAGCACCGCCAAGGCGGTCGAGGAGATCTTCGCCAACGCCTACCATCGCGAGCGCGGTCTGGACACCGTCGTGGTCCGTCTTTTCAATACCGTCGGAGCGCGCCAGAGCGGTGCTTACGGCATGGTCGTTCCCAGGCTGGTGGGCCAAGCGGTGCGCAACGAGCCGCTCACCGTGTTCGGGACGGGCCGGCAGACCCGTTGCTTCCTGCACGTCGCCGACGCTGTCGATGCGATCCTGCGGCTGGTGGACCATCCCGGCGCGATCGGCGGCACCTACAACATCGGTTCCGCGCGGGAGATCAGCATCCTCGATCTAGCGCGGCTGATCGCCGTGCGCGCCGGCAGTTCCTCCTCGCTCGAGCTGATTCCGTACGAACGGGCCTACGGCCCGGGCTTCGAGGACATGGAACGCCGAGTGCCCGACACGACGCGGCTGCGCCAACTGACCGGCTGGTCGCCGCGCCGCTCTCTGGACGACACCCTCGACGAGGTCATCGCCGCGGCGACCTACCAGCCCATCGGCGTGACCGCGCGGGCCGCGGCGAGCGGGAGCAGGGTTCCCGCATGACCGTCGGCGCCCTTCCGTCGGCGGGTCCGGCGGTGGCCGCGGCGGCGACGTCCGCGCTTCTGAGCGAACCGCTGCGCAGGTTGGCGCTGCGCAGCGGACTGGTTGACTGCCCGGGTGTGCGCAAGGCGCATCAGCGGCCCACTCCCTACTTGGGCGGCGTGGCGATCGCCGTCGCGACCTTGCTCCCCACTTTTCCGCTCCTGCGCGCAACCGAGTCGGGTTTGCCCGTCATGGCGGCCGCGGCGGTCGCCGTATGCGTGCTTGGACTCGCCGACGACGTACGGCCGCTCTCCCCGCTCTTGCGCCTCGCCGCCGAGGCCGGCGCGGCATCGCTCGTCGTTTCGGCCGGGGCGCGGCTCCCCCTTTTCGGCAACGCCCTGGACGGCGCGATCAGTGTTCTGTTCATCGTGCTGCTCACCAACGCGTTCAACTTGCTGGACAACATGGACGGCGTGGCGGCGGCGGTCGGCGCGGGTACGTCGGCGAGCCTTGCGGCCGGCGCCGCGCTCGCCGGCCGCGGTGACCTCGCGGTGCTGCTTTCCGCGTTGTCGGCCGGCTGCGCCGGATTCCTGTTCCACAACTGGGCTCCGGCGAGGATCTTCATGGGCGACGCCGGATCGCTGTTCATCGGCTTCGTCCTCGCCACCGCGACGCTGGCTGTGCTGCGACCCTATCCGGCGATCGCCGCTGGGACCGCGGCCTGGCTGGTCGGGTTCGTGCCCATGTTGGACACCGCGGTCGTGCTGGTGTCGCGACACCGCGCCCGCCGCCCGCTGCTGCAGGGCGGCACCGACCATCTCTCGCACCGGCTGCGCGTGTTGGGCCTGAGCGGGCCCCGGATCGCGCTCGTCCTTTTCGCGGCAGCGACATCCACGTCGCTGACCGGGTTGTTCGTGGCGCGCCGCGCACTGCCTGCCTGGGGCGTGTTGCCTCTCGGCGCGGCCTCGGCGATCGGCCTGGTCCTGTTCGCGCAGCGGATTCCCGTGTATCCGCGTGGCCGCGATCAGCATTCGCCCTCATCCTCCTAACCAGAGACGGATCATCTCGTGCATACGATCGACTATCTGCGCACCCTGGTTCGCCGATGGCGGATCCTGCTGGCGGGCGCCCTGCTCGGTGTCGGCATTGCGACGGACATCGTGTTGTGGACGACCCCGATGTACGCGGTCACCACCACCTTCTACGTGTCCTCGACGGATCGCGCACCGACCGCGACCACCGCCTACGAAGCGAGCCTGCTGGCTCAGCAGCAGGTGCAGTCGTACGCCACCCTGCTCGGCAGCGAGCGGGTCGCGCAGGAGCTGGCCGCCCGACTGTCGGACGGCCTGACCGCGGCGCAGCTCCAGGCGAAGATCGGCGCCGACGTGGTCCCGCAGACCGCGCTGCTCCGGGCTAGTGTCACGGACGGCTCGCGCACCCGGGCGCACCAGATCGCCACCGCGCTGGGGCCGGTCTTCGCCGCCGTCGTGGAGGGCTTGGAGCAACCGCCGGACGGCGGCCCCTCGCCCGTGCGGGTCACCGTGGTGGACGGCGCGTCCGCGCCGTCCACGGTCAGTCCACGGCCGCTTCGAGATCTGATTCTCGGGTTGACGGCCGGGCTGTTGATCGCCGGCCTCGCCGCGGTGCTGCGAGAGGCCACGGACACTTCGGTGAAGTCGGTCGACGTGCTGCGCGGCCTCACGGGCGGCCCGGTGCTCGCCTCGGTGGGTACGCAGGACAAGGCGCAGCGCCAGATGCTGCGCGAGCACCGGTCGCCGAACACTGAGGCATACCGTTCACTGCGCACCAATCTTCAATTCCTGGACGTGGACCATCCGGTCCGGGTGCTTACGGTGACCAGCTCGGTGCCGGGGGAGGGGAAGTCGCTGACCGCCTGCAATCTCGCGCTCGCGCTGGCCGACGCGGGAAAGCGGGTCGTGCTCGTCGACGGCGACCTGCGCTGTCCGCAGGTGTGCGCATATTTGGGGTGCACAGGCCCCGTCGGGCTCACCAGCGTGCTGATCGGGGCGTCGCTGCTCGAGGAGTCGCTGATCGAAGGCAGGAACCGGCTGCTGCGGATCATGCCCTCCGGGCCGATCCCGCCGAATCCGAGCGAGCTGCTGGGCTCCGCGCGGATGGCGCAGCTGGTGGAGCGGCTGAAACAGGACGCCGACATCGTCGTGATCGACTCGCCGCCGCTGCTCCCGGTGACGGACGCGGCCATCCTCTCGCATCTGAGCGACGGCGCGATCCTGGTGGTGCGGCACGGCCAGACGCGGCGCGAACAATTGGCCCGCGCGACGGATCAGCTGCGCGCAGTAGAGGCGCGGCTGCTCGGCAGCGTGCTGAACCGGGTACCCTCGCGCGGCCCTGATGCGGACCCGTACCTCGCCTATGGCTACTACAACTCCGCAAAGCCCGCCGCGCCGTTGCCGGGGCTGGTGAACGGGGCGTCATTGCTTGGCATCGAGGATTGGCGGGTCAACGTCGGCCGTGCGACGGCTTCAACGCAGTCGCGGCCGGCCGCCCACAACCAGATGACCGGGCATTCGTGATCTTTAGGAATCAGTTCGCTGTCACGGGTGCCGAGGCGCCGCAGTGCCGGCATTCGAGCCGGTCGGCATTGTCTGATGCTGACCGGACGGAGCCGCGTCGTGATAAGTGATCGTGACGGTGCGGGTAGTGGTCGTCGAGTGCTCGAATAGCGCGCTAGCGGTGAGACCCGAGCCAAGGCCCAGGCCGGCTGCCAGGAGCGCCACTGTCAGCGTTCGCATGCCGATCCTCCGAGATCGTCACCCGCGCGGTGCGCGCGGGGTCTGTCTCGACCCTCAGCGGCGAAGGTTCAGCAAGGCCGCAGGCAGCGTCAAGATTTCCTCAAGCCCGCGGCGTGGTCACCGCCCCGAGCGGGTGAGGACCGCCTCGATCCGGCTGACCAGCTCACGCAGCTCACCGGGCGATGAACCCGGCACGGATCCGGCGGTTTCGGGTGTGCCAGATCCCTGCATCAGGCCGTTCAGGCGATTATCAAGCCGGATTCGCGCGGCCGGGGATCGTTGACCTGAGCGCGGGTATCGTGATCATGAGGGATCGACATTTCGGACGGGGTCCAGGGTGAACGAGGCCGATAACGCACAGGGGACCGAAGCTAGGTCGTTGACCGGCCGGCGACGCAGCGCACGCACGCACGAGGCGATTTTGGACGCCACAATGGACCTGCTCGCCGAGGCCGGGTACCAAGAGCTGAGTATCGAACGGGTGGCACTGCGCGCCGGAGTCGGCAAAGCCACGATCTATCGCTGGTGGCAGGGCAAGAGCACGCTCGTGCTTGAGGCCATACAGAGCCGCGCGCCGTTCGGCGAGGTGGTGCGTACCGGAGATCCGCGTACCGACCTGCGTGCCGTGATCCAGGCCGCGGCCGACGCGTACGCCACGGACGTCGTCGGCGCCACCCTGCCGGCCTTGGCGTCGAGCCTCGCCGAGGACTCTTCCTCTTCGGGGCTGTTGTGGCAGTTTCTGCGTCCGCAGCGCGACTCGGCACGCCAGATTCTGCACCAGGCCGCCGCGGCCGGCGCCATCGCCTCGGACGTCGATATCGAGCTTGTCATCGACCTCTGTGTCGGAACGATCTTCTACCGGGCGCTCATCGGCGAAAACAGCGTCGATGAAGACATGGTCGAACAACTGACGTCGCTGGTGGTCGACAATCGGCTGCCGCGCACCACCCACGTCTTCGGGGAAGGCGCCGGCAGGTCGCACGCGGCGCACAGCGGGCCGACGTCGAAGCGCGGCCGACGATCGCAACCCACTGTCACGTCGCACTGAACAGCGTATCTGGAGTCTGATATCCGTCGGGCGAGTGGGCCCGGCAGTCGCCGTACCGGACGGTTGCTCCGTCTGTGTGACGGCCGATTCGGTGAACTCTTCGGTGTTCGCCACCAGTGCTGGCCTGCGATGCGGGTAAGCCGAAGATGGGTGACCGTACCGCACATAGCAGAGTCCTGTCATGAGCCATGCGGGTGTCTACTTCCTTGTGTGCGGTACGGGACTCGCACACAACGAGCCGCCAACGGTTCATGGGGTTCCTCGGCGGTTCGGCCGGTGGCGCGCTTCGGACGCGCCACCGGCGCGTGTCCCGCAAGCGGGACGAAGGCGGGTCGGTCTTGGCGTGCGGCCTGACTGTGCCAGCTGACTGTGCCACCTGATCCGGGAGGGCAAGGCGCACCCGTCCCCACGGCGCACGGGGTGAATCACGGTGCCGCCGCTGAACCGGGCGCCGGCAGAACACAGGCGCCGATCACCGCGTTCAACGTCCGGCCGACGTGTTCGGGCGGCCGTCTTCTGATCTTCCACCGTGAAAGGCGACAGATGTATCAGCGTATTGTGCGGATCGTGCGGTCAGCGGTTGCGGCCGTCGCAGCTGCCGCAGCCATCGCGGCGGGCGCCGTCCCCGCGTCTGCGGCCGCGGCCACGGCCACGACCCACCACGGTAAGCATGCTGCTTCGCCGGTGACGCAACCGTGGACGGTGATCTGTGAACGCGTCCACCACGTGCGCCCCGCCCTCGACTGCAAGAACGGGTCCGGCCCGAAGCGCCACCCGCTCAACCGGCTGGCCTCGGCGGTCAGCGAACTACCGACGCCGACGGCCGATTCAACCCCGATCGGCATCACCACTGGTTCCGACGGCGCGCTCTGGTTCGCCGAGGCCGCCGCGAGCCAAATCGGCAGGGTCACCACCGCCGGCACGTTCACGGAGTTCGCCACGCCTACCGCGGGTAGCCAGCCGGCTGACATCACCGCGGGGGCCGACGGGAATCTGTGGTTCACCGAGGCGGCCGGAGACAACATCGGCCGAATCACGCCGGCCGGTGTGGTCACCGAGTTCCCGCTGCCCACGCCGGATGCCTATCCGTGGGGGATCGTGGCCGGGCCCGACGGGGATCTGTGGTTCACCGAGGTGGCCGGGAACAACATCGGCCGAATCACGCCGGCCGGTGTGGTCACCGAGTTCCCGCTGCCCACGGCCAACGCCTACCCGCTCTCCATCGCTCCCGCGGTCGACGGGGCACTGTGGTTCACCGAGCCGCTGGCGGGGGCGATCGGTCGGATCGACTTGACCGGTGCGATCAGCGAGAGCCGGGTGCCCAGCACCCTGGTCGCCGTTCCTGTGGGGATCACTGCCGGCCCGGACGGGAACCTGTGGTTCACCGACGCGCTCGGCGCTGTCGACTTCGTCACGACGTCTGGCACGTTCACCGAGCACGCCATCGGCGATGCCGAAGCGGTGCCGTGGGGCATCACCACCGGCCCGGACGGGAACCTGTGGTTCGCGCAACTCGGAGCCGGCTCCCTCGGCAGCATCACCACTGCCGGCGTGGTGAACACGGTTGCGCTGGCCACCGCGGGTGCGCGCCCGGCGGAGTTGACTGCGGGCCCTGACGGCGACATCTGGTTCACCGAGTCCGGCGCCGACAGTATCGGCACCTCGACCGTTTGATCCGGTGTCAGGCCGACCCGGTACCTCCGCGGCCACGCGCGACCCGCGTAGCCGCGGAGGTGCGCCTCAGACCTCGTGGTCGCGGGAGGCGCAGATGGCGTTCGCCTCGGATCTGATCCGTACGGCTTCTCCGGCCCGGCCTAGTTCGTCGAGACACGAGGCGAGCGCGTGCAGGTTGGTCACCAGGTGCGGCACATAGGTTTCCGGATCGGTGTTCGCGAGCTGTCTGCAGATCGCCACGGCCTCGCGAAGCGGTGGCAATCGCGTGTGCATGCCAAGCCGTTGCGCCAAAGTGTGCAGCCCGGCGGCCAGCGCGGGTAGATACGCGTGTGGGTCGATGCCCGCGAGGTGCCGGTAGAGGTAGACCGCTTCCTCTGTCGCGTTCAACGCATCGCTGCGTTGCCTCAATTCCTCATAGCACTCGGCCAGCGTCGTGAGACACGCGGCGAGATCCGGAGTGTAATCACTGGCGTTCACATCCACGAGCCGCCGGTAGATCTCGGTGGCCTCTTCCAACGCGTCGAGCGCTTCCGCGGTCGGCTCAACATCGCTGCCGGGCGCCCAGGAGTGGGCATAGAGGTGGGCGCCCAGCTCGGGCAGATAGGTGTCCGGGTCGGCTTGGGCGAGCTTGCGATAGAAGACCTCTGCGTCGCGGATGGCCGAGGCCGCGTCGTCGTGGCATCCGACGGCAGCCCACCAGATCGCCAGCAAGGTCAGCGAAGACGCCAACGGCTGCCAGTAGGCCTGGGCCCCGGCAGCCAGGTGCCGGTAGTGGGTCACGGCCTCTTCGAGCAGCGCCAGCCCGCCTTGCCGCCCGCGTTCGCCGAGCCGGATGGCGAGCTTGTGCAGGCAGTCGGCGATCGCGGCCCGATATGCGTCGGGATCGGCTTGGAAAAGCCGGCGGTGATGGGCGGCCGCCTCTTCGGTGGCGGCTAACGCGTCGTCGTGCCGGCCGAGGGCGTCGAGATGGGCGGCGAGCGAGAGCAGGCAGCCAGCAAGAGCGGGCCGCTGTCCCTCGGGATCGGTCTGCGCCAACTGTCTGTAGTGGGTGGTGGCTTCCTCGGTGGCCGTGAGCGCTTCGTCGTGCCGATCAAGGGCTTCGAGTTGACGGGCGAGGGAGAGCAGGCATGAGGCCAGATCCGGCCGGTAGCCGTTCCCGCGACCTTCCGCGGTGAGCGCGCGCAACACGAACACGGCTTCTTCGACGGCGGCCAGGGACTCGCCCGACCGGTCGTTCGGGGCCGTGCGCGCGAACAGGTCTTTGAGACAGGCGGCCAGGTCTGGCTGATAGGCGCGCGGGTGGAACTCGGACAGGCTCCGGTACGCGGACGTGGCTCGTCGTACCGCGTCCAGTGCGTCGTCGCAGTGCCCTGCGTCATCGTGCCGCAGAGCTAGAAGCCGAAGCGACGCGGCCAGATCGGGCAGGAACCGGTCCGGATCGCTCTCGCTCAAATGAAGGCGCAACGCCGCCGCTTCCTCGGTGGCGGCGAGCGCGGCCGCATGCCTGCTCTCGCGGGCCCGGCGCGTTCCGAGCACGTGCAGGGTGTTGGCGAGGTGGGCGTTGTACGGGTCGGGGTGGGTTGAGGCCAGGCGTCGGTAGACGGTGACGGCTTCTTCGGTGGCGAGGGTCGCCTCGGCGGGTCTGGCGTTGGCTTCGTAGCGTGCGGCCAGGACGGTGAGGCTGTTGGCGAGGTGGGCGTTGTAGGAGTCGGGGTGGGTTGAGGCCAGGCGTCGGTAGACGGTGACGGCTTCTTCGGTGGCGAGGGTCGCCTCCGCGTACTGACCGTTGGCATCGCAGTGGTACGCGTACGTGATCAGCGACGATGCCAAGGATCTCGCGGCAGGTTGGCTGCCGACCGATGCCGCCTCCGCGTCGGCCGTCTCCGAACCGACCTCATCTCGGTGCTGCTGCACGACGTGGCCGTGGATCTTCACCGCCGTCGAGGCCAGCCCGCGCCGTTGTCGTGAGCCGAGCACGGCCACGGTCAGCGCCGTGATCAGGTTGTTTCCGATGCCTCTGCGGTTGCCGGCGGACTGCGCCGTGGTCAAGCAAAACGGCGGCTCCGCATCCCGATGCGGATCGGCGCCGTCGCAGTCCTCGTCGAGCCCGCGGGCGCCGCCGCGAGCCAGGTCGGCGGGCTCGTGTTCGTCCCCACGGCTTCGGGCCGCGTCCGCGGCTGCCGTCATGCCGCCGGATGTCCGGTCGACCGCGCCCGGCTGATCCGGCAGCACCTTGGTCCCGGCCGGCGCGCGGCGGGGACTAGTCGGTGGCGCGGGGGCGCGCATGCGGCGCAAATCCGTGTTGAAGGTATTGGCCACAGGATCCCTCCGGCTTCACCGCCGCGTCTCTGTCAGATCACTGACGCAGAGCCGCGGCCGTTTCCTTGAATTCCTCAGGTCGGTTGCAGACGGCCGAATCAGCCCCGTTCTGTTCCGCATCTCGAATTCATCGTTGCGGCGGCCGGGGCACAGTTTGGCACGGTGGCTTGCCGGTTGTGGCGCAGTACTGATGCCACGTCGGGGCGAATCGTTGTTTTGACACACTCGAAGCTTTTGCCACAGCCCGGATTTCGCCGCTCGTTCGGACGGCTCCGTGGAATATCCGAATGCATTTCTTTTCATCATATGAGCGGCCGGTCAATTGGCGGCGGGCGGCTGACCGCATATCTGCTTGCGGTGGACACGTACGGCCTCCGGCGGAGGTCGCCGGTGGCCGCACGTGCAAGACCACTGTTCGCAACGGCGGAAGCGGCACTACGCTTCCCAGACGGAGACCGGTATCAGGATACGGTCACGCCGTCGTAGTACGTGTGCGTCGCGCTGCCGAGAGAGTTGTCGTCGCGGTTGGTCAGCGTCAGCGTGTACTTGTGCCCTGCGATGACGGGAGCTGACGAATGCACCCAACCGGAGTCTCTGACACAGGTTTTCGGCAGTGCGGTGAGCGTCGTTCCGGCGGTGAGGTCGGCGAGCGAGACGCTGGCCCAGCCGCGGCTGATCGTGTCAGGGCACATGGTGCGATACCAGAACGACAAGGCGGTGCCGCCCGCGGCGACGGTGAAAGTCTGAGACGCGCTTGATGTACCGCTCGGCCCGGTGCTTCCCAGTTGCAGGCCGTAGGCGCCGGAATAGCGCGCCACGGCCAGAACGGAGTCCGTGCCGGTCACGCTCCATCCGCTGATCGAACCGATCTCGAAGCCGCCGTTGACGATGGTGACCACCGCAGGCGGCGCGGTGAAGGCCGCCAAGCCGTGCGGCGTGCCCAGCCCGGTCGGGCCGTCGTAGCCGGCAATCGCGGAGCAGTAGTACTTGACCGTGCAGGTCCCGTTGGACCCGCCGGTCACATCCCAGAGCTGATTCGGATTCCGGTACGGGTACGCGGCCGGGAAGTCGGATGCTCTAGGCGTGCCGGCCAGTGCGTAAACGCCGGCGATGATCGGTGCGGCGGCAGAGGTGCCGCCGTATACGTTCCAGCCAGCCGAGCCGTCGGTGTCGTAAACGGCCACCCCGGTATCGGGGTCGGCTACCGCGGACACGTCGGACACGGTCCGCTTGCCGCAACTCTTGTCGGTCTGCCAGAGGGGCTTGGCCGTATACGCCGAACAGCCGGATCCGGTTCCTTCGGCAGAGGACGTGCTCCACACGGCCTCGGTCCACCCGCGTGCGTTCGCGGCTCTAGTCAGCGAGGTACCGCCGACCGCGGTGACGTACCGCGAAGCCGCCGGGTATTCGACTCCGTAGCCGGAGTCTCCGGCGGAGGCGGTGATCGCGACGCCGGGGTGATTGAAGTAGGCCGCGTCCGCCGACGGGTCGCTCGAGTCTTCGCCGCCGCCGTAGCTGTTGGAGACGAACCTCGCGCCGAGGGCGATCGCCTTGTTGACGGCGGCGCCGAGATCGGCGAAGTCGGCCGTGCTCGCTTCGACGAGCAGGATGCTGCATCCCGGGCAGATCGCCGAGACCATGTCGAGGTCCAGGGATATCTCGCCGGCCCAGCCCGGATCGCTCGGCGGGTAGTGCGTGCCCCCGGTCTGGTCCACCTTTCGGAAGCATCCGTTCGCGGTGGTGCACGGCGGTAGTCCGTAGGTGCTCCGGTACACCGCCAGGTCGGCTGCGGCTTTCGGGTCGTCGTAGGCGTCGACGACCGCGACCGTGGCCGAGCGACTCCCGCTCGCCGCGATGCCGTATGCCGAGCGCAGGTCCGTCGGACCGTATCCCGCCGGCAGTGAGCTCGGGCTGATGGCGACTGCTGGAGTCGCGGGATCCGTGCTCACGATCGCGTGGCAGGACATCTGGCGCTTGTGGGTCGGCTGGCTGCACAGGTGGCGGTGACCGTGCCTTTGGGCGCCGGTCATCGGTGCCGGGCCGACCGGACCGATCCGGTACGGGGCGTTGGAACGTGCGGCGAACGAACTCGGCGCGGGGAGCGCCGAGTCAATGAGCGTCATCGCCACCACGATGGCGCCCAGCGCGACTGCGCGCCGGCCGCGAGTGCGGCGCAGGGGTCGGGAGGTCTGGTCCAATGGAACTCCTCTCGGTGCGGCGGATCTCGCCGCGAACTGTGGATCAAGCAACTGATGGCAATCAGTGTGCTCACTGGTTCCGCAGCCGAATCTAGTGCGCCGATGTGGACCGCGCATCAGCTTGCGTCTCAATGTGTTGCGTCACTTTTTTCGGCGCAGTAGTTAGTTGACGAGCGACGTCAAGCGGCGATGGCGGACCTTTCGCGGTGCCTGGTGCTGTTCACGCAGTGGCGAGAAACGGCGGGAGCGGACCTCGCTGTTCGAGGCCCGCTCCCGCCGCCCGGGTGACCGGCGAGCCGGTCGGCTGTTGGGACTACCGGCGATGGTGGCCGGTGGCGCGCAGTGCCGCCCCGGCGCCGAGCGCCACACCCGCCACACCGAACGGCGTGATCATGGCGGCGCCGGTGTGCGCCAGTTCTCCCGCGGGCGGGTCGGCCTGCTGGTGGGACTGGCTCGTGTTGTGCGGTGCGAGGGGTGCACTCGCCGCTTGCGGCCGAGGCCAGATGACCTGCGGATGCACTACGAGCGGCACCGGCGCGGCATGCGGCGCCGACGCCGGCACGGTCAGCGCCGCAGGCGTCGTCACCGCCTGCGGAGCCGACTGCGCGATAGAACTGTCGCCGCTGCCCGATGCGCTACCAGCGGGCCGGATCGCCGGAACCGACACAGGCAGAGAGATGGAACTTGCCTGCGTCTGGTCGGTGGTGGTCGACGTCTGCGCCTGGTCGGTCGTGGTGGTGGTTGTGGTCGTAGTGGTTGTCGTGGTCGTCTGGCTCTGGCCTGCGCTGTCCGACTGCCCGGAAGCGTTCGCCTGCACGGAGCCGTTCGTCTGCACGGAGCCGTTCGTCTGCACGGTGCCGTTCGATCCCTGAGTTCCGGAACCGTCCGTGCTCTCCGTGCCGCTCTGGCTGTTTGCACTGCCGGATGCGGTGCTGCCGGATGCGGTGCTGCCGGAAGCGGACTGACCGGTGCCCGCGGAGGCCGTAACGCCCTCGGCGATGGCGCACGAGATCGTGTTGGAGACAGCGTCAGACAGCAATCCGACACTGTTGCCGCAGGCGTTGAGCGGCACGGAGATCGGCAGGTCGAGGCTGTTGCCCGACAACACACTCGCTCCGCCGGCGGAACCCCCGAGGCCGATTCCGCTGCGCTGACCTGAACCGTGGTCGACGGTGCAGGCCGAGCCCAGCGCCGAACCGGCCGCCGAGGCGACGCTCGCGCCGTTGCCGCAGGCGTTGAGCGCCAGCGTGATCGGCGCCCGCACCGCGTTGCCGGACAGCACTCCAGCCTGGTGCGCCGCTGGCGTGGCGGCCGCGGCGGCAGCCGCCGTCGCGGTTCCCGACGAGGTCGAGCAACCGGAGGAGGCGGACGAGCTGAGGAGGGAAACGTTGTTTCCACACAGGTTCAACCCGAGGTTGATCGGAGCGTCGACGCTGTTGTCTGAGCCGACCCCGCCGCTCGGTGCCGCGACCTGAGCGGCGATCGCCTGCGCCACCAGGTGGTTGCCGACCTCGGCGTGTGCGGATACCGAGCCGGACGGCGTGCCGGGGTCCTCGGCTGCGGCGGCCACGGCGCAGGCCGGGCCGGAAAGCAGCAGCCCGCCGGTGGCAACCGCGAAAGCCATGCTTCGCTTGGCCATGTCGTACATGGAAGCCCTCTCGTCGATGAGGAAGAGGAGAGGCGGACCGAGTGGCCCACCTCTCCGCGAAACGGGCCGCCAGCGGTGCGGGTCACGGCTATTAGACCGATATGGAGGAGTATACGTACTATGATTTAGGTGGGTGTCGGAGGCGTGTTGTGTGATCTGCCTGCGGGTTCCTCGGTGCGGTGCGCGCGCGACCCCGACATACGTGTGTGCCGGGGCTTTGCTTCGCAGGGTCCTGTCAGGCGCCGCGGCTTTTGCGGCGCTGGCGGCGCATGGCGCGCAGGACCGTCGACGGCGAGGTTATGTGCCCGTCCGCCATCATCAGAGCGTGTAGTTTCCGGTGACCGTACTCGGGCCAGATCGCCATGTACGCGGCCACGATCGAGGCACATGTCTCAGTGCAGGGTGCGGGTCTTCGAGTGTTTCCGGTTTCGCCTGAACGAAGGCGGACCAGTTGTCGGAAGTAGGATCTGCGCGGCATCCGCAGCAGGACGCAAAATCGCGCGACCGACATATGCTCAGCCAGCCGAATCGCCTCGATGTCGCGGAAGGGCCCGAGCAGATTCCCGGCCCTGTTCCTCCAGTGCTCGGCTTCGGCGCGCAACTCGGCCAGCCGCGCGCGTAGGGCCTCGTTCTGTGCCGTCAGATCAGCCGATGAGACGGGCTGCGCCGTCGTGGAGCTGTGCTGGAGACCGGCCTCGCCGGCCTCGATGAACCGATCGATCCACTGTGCGAACTCGGTATCGCTCACGTGTGCGCGACGCGCGCCAGAAACCAACGAGAGTTTCCCCGCGAGGACCGCGATGACCAGGTCTACTCGCCGCTGTGCGGGCGAAGGGCGCTTCAGGCCGGTCGAGGAACGGTCGTCAGCATGACGTGCACTGCGCATTCTGGCTGGATACCATCCGCGCTCGGCAGGCAATCATGGCGAACCCTGGCGCTTGCCATCCCCGCGCTCGCGGGGCGGACGGCGGTAGCCGTCTCGTATCGAGCCAATGGATCCATCCCCGCGCGAGCGGGGCGGAATCGCCCATCACCGTCGTGGAGCCGTCCATCGCGGACCCATCCCCGCGCTCGCGGGGCTCATCATGCACCAAGCGCGCTCACTGGCTTCCGGCGGATCTCCGCACGCGCGGAGCTGGGATGGCGGTGCAGTAGACCTCAACACCTTGAATGATGGATCTCCGCGCACGCGGAGCGCGTACCACGATCAGACCGAACAACGGCATGAAACTGGATAGATCCCCGCGCTCGCGGGGGCACGCACCAAACCTCGATCGATCGGTATCTGGACCGTAGAAACACCCCCGGCAGACGCGGGGCTTAGGGCCGCACCATAGAAGCAGCTCCCCGTGTGGACGGGGTTCGGTATCACCGGCCGGCTGTTTGCCGCACGCTGATTGACCCCCGCGCGCGCGGGGCAAAAGCTTCAGACGAGCCGTATTCGCCCTATATCGGAAGCGAATCCCCGCTGCTCGCCGGTGAATCCCGACGGGCGCCGTCGCGGTCACGGCCCTGTTCGCCTGAGTATGAGCAATCCGTTGCCGTAGGACTTGACCCGCCCGATCCCGGCGGCGGCCAAATCCCGCACCGCAGCGGCGTCGCATACCTCGATGATGCCGGAGAAGAAGGTTGGCCGGTGCACGAATCGCGCGCCGTTGCGGTATCCGACCCGCTCGGGTTCGACGCTGATGGTGGGAACGCCGCGGATGCGCGCCGCAGTTCCGAGCCGCTGCTCCAGCCAGGCTGTCCGGTCGGCGTCGGTGCGCAGCGCGTGTTCCCCTGGCTTATTCGTGGCGCTGCCGTCGCGTAGCGTCGCGCTACACCGTCGCATGGGTACGGCCCGCACCGCGAATCGGAGCAAGTCACCGTCGGCGAGCTGCTCCATGAACGCCGTGATCTCCTTGGCCTGTGCGCGAAACGCCTCAGTTTCAGGCCACCGCGGCGGCACGGCGGCTTGCACGAGCAGCGTCCCGGACGCCAGATCCGCGTAGTGCAGCAGATTCGCTTCGGCTCGGCCGACGTCTGGCGGCAGGCACCGCATGGTGAGTGCATGCAGCGCCTGCGCATCGCGCAGCGCTCTGGAGGCGTCCGGATGGCGGGCGTTCAGCTTGAGCCGAGAGAGCCACAGTCCGCGGGTCGTGACTGCGACGCCGTTCATCATGGCGTCGTCTCCAGCACACTCTCGGCGTTCCGGCGCCATCCTTGACCCGTGTACTCGAGTTCGATCACCGTGACCGGCCGCGGGCGGTGTTCCCGGCGTCCTGCGGCGAACGAAACGGGAGCGTCGTCCCAAAACTCGCCGATATCAGCGTCCAAGGCGGCAAGGAATCTGGCCGGCGGGTCGGGCCGGTGGCCCTGGTACGGCACGGACCGAAGCGCGTCGAGAACGGTCAGCTCGCTGACTCCGATCAGAACGGGGGCCGCGGGTGGGCAGCATCTGCGGCCGAGGAACAGCGGGCGGGCCGGACGCTCCACCGCGCTCGCACTGCGCTCGATCACACTCGCCGGCCCGCTCAGCGCCACTGTGAAGACGGCGTCCGTCAGATATCCCTTGCGGCGGATCTTGCGGGTGTCGGTGTGCAGCTTGCCATCGGCGGAGCGCCAGCCGTCGTGGCCCGCGATTTGAAAGTCAGTGAGCGGACAGCCCTTCTCATCCGCCCTGACACCGACAGTCAGCGCCGCCAGATCATCGATGCTCTCGCTGCGCTTGCGCCCGTACGCATTGGCGAGCAGGCCGATGATGCCGGATTTGGTGGGGAAGGGCAGTGTCGGGCGATCCGCGAAACCGGCGACACTCCAGGACTGCATTGGACCGTCGAAACGCAACAACAGGGTGGCGTTCATGCGAGCACCGTTTCTCGGGCCAGCGCCCTCGCCGCGGCGCGCTTGATGAGCTCTGTGGCCGAAACGGCCTCCCCGGTCAGGTCAGGGGGGACGTCTGTCGGGTCTCCCACATACGTGAGATAGGCCGCGCGCGCTCCCGTGTGCCCGTAAGCGTCACCGTGGTGCTTCCAATGGCGCGCCAAAGCGTTCAAACCGGCTTGTCCCTCGTCTGTCTGCCGGTTCGGGCGTACCGGCCGAAGGAAAGCGTTCGCCATGGATACCGGCTGGTCGTCTCGCACCACCGCGAAGACGAGCAAGGGGCGGGTTGACGGCGCGGTCGAGGTGTTTTTCGCACGAGGAAGAGCGTGCACGGTGGCGGTGAGCCACGCGGTCGTGGCCGCCGCGGCCAACTCCTCGTTGCCGCTCAGGTTTGCCAGCAGCGCACTAGTGTCAATGTTCGAGTACCGATAAAGCAGCGGCGCGGTAAGCGACGCGGTGTCCAAGAAGCCGGCGCCGCGTTCGTCCATGTCGTCGACGGCCGTGTAGTAGTCGAGTTCCAGGTGATGCTCGCCGACCGAGAAGGCGTGCGCGGTGCTCGTCGAGCCGTCCACGTCGAAGCGGTGGTCCTCCGCGAGGAATCTCCCGTACAAGGCGACGTCCGCGATGGTCGTCGGGTCCGAATTCCCCAGTGCGTGCTTGCCCAATTCGCGGAACGGCAGCGGACAGGCCGCCTTCCGCTGCCTGGAGCTTGCTTGCTTCCCGGGCTCGCCATCCGTACTCACGCCGATCTGCTCCGCCGGTACCGCACACTCGAGCAGCTCGCGCTGACGCGACGCGACGAGCGAGGCGATGGCATCGATCTCCCCCAGCCCGAGGAAGAGCAGCACCGAGGTGCGCTTGGCGTCCCGTCCGGTGTCCAGCAATCCCATGCCCCATACCGTGTTCAGCGCGAGCTTGAGGCTGTCCTCAGACGTGACGTTGTGGTTATCGGCGAGCCGTTGCGCGAGCATCGAAGGCAGATGGCGGGTGCGGATGGCCAGGTTCTCCGCAGGTAGCAGACCATGCGTCGCGGTGTACAGCCGCTGGGCTCGTTTCAGCGATTGGGAGGAGACACGCGTGCGTGTCGTGCCACCGAAGATGATCGTCTTCGGCTGGCCCATATCGTCGCGATTCAGCAGACTGGGCGGAAACGCCTGCAGGATGTGCAGGTCGATGACGGTCATGGTGACTCCTCGGGGACATTCGAACGGGACGGGGTGACGCGCTCGGCCGGGTCGTCGTCCGGCTGCCGGTAAGGCGGCAACTCATCGAGGGGCGATTCGACGTGCGGTTGCTCGGCCGCGGCGCGGTCCTGCCAGCCCCCGAACAGGCCGGTACACCACCGCCTGAGCACCGCGCGATGGAAACCCTGCTGCCATGAACGCAGGTCGCGGTGCAGCCGGTGCCAATCGGTATGCGCACCGTATGTGGCCAGGACCTCGACGGCGGACGCCATCCTGCGGGGGAGGCTGGATTCGTTTGCGGTGCACAGATCCTGCCAGATGCGCTGGGCGTGCTCATTCGGAGTGGAACGCAGCGCTCGCCCCAGATTCCAGGTGCTCTGTGCCGGTCTGGCGCTGCGGTGCCGGGTCGCCCACAAACATGCGGTCAGCAGTCCGGCGTCTTGTGAGGCGTAGGTCGAACCGCAGTAGCCGACCACGATGGCCAGCGCACGCGGGTCCGGGTGCATCGGCAATCGGGGTAGTGCGCGTCGCAGGAGGGCGAGATCGGAGACGTCCGCGGAAGCGGCACGTGCGTGTTTGCGCTCGAGCGCCGCGATCAGCTGGCTGCGCGGAGGTACCGGATCGGTGATCATCGCGCGTTCCTTTGCGAAGAGGCGAGAACCTGCTCCAGGCGCGTATTGGCACGCACACCCGCGACCTTGTGACCGCAGGGGTGACTCATCGAGTCGATGACCCGGCGCGCCGCCTCCGCGCACAGTCGCTGCCAGCGCAGCTTCTCCGCTTCGGTCGCGTGCCGTTCTGACAACCGGTTGAGCAGCTCGCGGCCGGGTGCATCAAGGTACTGCCATACTGCGGCGGCCGCGTGTTCCCGGATGGCCGAACCGGACGTGGACGAGGGGTGCGCGGCGCGGTCCTCGACCAGCGCCAGCGCGCCGGCGGCGGCCGCGGCCGCGTCGGCCGCCAACTGCGCGGCAGCGACCGCTTCGGCGATTCCCTCGCGACCGGCGCAGGGGATGTTGGTCACCGTCCAGTCGACGAACTTGGCGGTGGACTCGACGGCCAGTCCGTATACCGACATGCGTACATACCGGTGCTCTGCGGCGATCGCGGCCGCCAGCGGGAGCAAGCTTCCGGGAGCCGGTGAGGCAAGGTGCTTGTTCACCGCGGCCGCATCGGCGAGCGGCGTGCGGCCGAGTGTCGCCACCGCCAGCGTCCAGCCGTTGACCACTTTGGCCGCCGGCGAGGCGAGCAGGTGCGGATCGTACGAGGCCTGGCTCTCCCTGGGGACCAGCGGATCGACGTCCCGGTCGGCGGCCACTTTCACCGCCGAGACCCGGTCCGGTGTGTCCAGCTGCAGCAAGACGTGCCGGCTGGTCCAGGTGAGCAGCGACACCGGGCCGCGCGCCTGTGCTCCGTCGCGAACCGGCGTCGCGGCGAGATACCCCGGTACGTCGTGGGGATCACGAGCCGCCCGCGGAAGATTGAGCAGGAGGGTGCGCGCCAGATTCTCGCAGTCCGGGACCGCGAGCAGCCGGCCCAGCAGCGGGCCGGCCCGGCCGGAGAGGCGTCCCGGCGGCGTCGCGTCGCGCGTCGAGGTCATTCCGGGTCTCGAGTGAGCGTGCAGCGAGACGAGCCAGCAGGCAGCGTCGGCCACGCTGAAGCTGGCGGGGTTCGCGCCGTCCAAGTCGGTGGTCTGATGCAGGAGCGTCGCGTTGTTGCCGGTCGGCAGGTGCGGTGCGAGCTCGGCCACCGAACGCACGGCGGTCCGGTCGCCGCGCAGTGCGGGATCCTGCAGAAACGGCCGAGCCGTGTCGAACAGATCAAACCGCCCGCGATGCCGGTCGAGATAGTCGGCGACTTCGGCCGGCACCTCCTCGGCGCGCCACCAGCGGCGCCACACGGACTCCTCGATCGCGTCGCTTCCCAGCGCGTCGCGGAAGACGGCCAGTGCGAGACGCAGCAGCGCGATGCGTACAGGCGGGGCTCCAGCGAAGGCGCGCAACCCGGCCGCCTCGCGCATCAGCTCTATCAGCCCGACGCGCCGCGTCTTGCCGTCGGCCCCGATTACCGGGATCCAGGCACGCGTCAGCAGGTCGTACGAGTTCTCGCTGGGGGACATAGGGCGTCAGCGTAATGCGACGGCGGCAACTGACTGTCCACCAGTTGTTTACGGCTTTCAGATCCGATCTGTGACAGATTCCTGAAGCGGCGGGTTTGCCGGCGCACAGCGGATGACAGGCCGCGCCGTATCCACCGATTTCGGCCAGCGGATTTGGGTCCGAGGGCCCACACCATCGAGGCAATATATTTATAGCGAAGGCAGTGGAGATCCCGCCGGGTGGTCGCATCTACTTGCGTGCCAGGTCCATGATTCACTTCGAACGGGTGATGTGGCGGGTGGCGCGGCCGGCGCTACCGAACCCCACCGGACCTGCGCCAATCGGATCATCGGCGTCCGATCTCGTCATGACCGGGGAAGGATTGGCAACTCCCTGATAAGGGATGCGGAGCAAAGCGCTGACTCACAACTAAGCGGCGTGCCAATGTGACGATTCGCCCCGAACGGGCGACGCAGGCCGCACATGCATCTGCAACCATGCATGGAAGACTTGAAAACAGCGTGGCAATACGCCGCGGGTTGGACTCGCGGCGAAGTTGACGTCCCTGTCAGGGTGTAGATGACCTCTTTCGTACTGCGCCGCCCGTGCACTGTGGCGGCGCACGGTTCAATCAGAAAAGGAGGCGTGCAGATGAGACTGCAATTGCAGAAGCAACTGCCACGGAAGTGACGATACACCGTATCCGCGGTCAGGGAAAGCATCATTTGGCACAAACGTAGTTGCGCCAAGTCGGGCTTGCCTCAGTGGGCTGTTCAGAGCGCTCGCCGAGGCCGAGCGGGCCGCACGTGCCGCCGACGGAAGGCGAGTGCGTGCAGGGGTGAAGGAGTATGAGATGGGTCGCCCTCCGGCGTTGCCTGTGGAGGAGAAACTGCGGATCGTCCTGGACGTCCTGTCCGGGCGCACGACGATCGTGCAGGCCGCCCGTGATCACGACATCAGTGAGACCGCCGTGTGCAACTGGAAGCGCCAGTTCCTAGAGGCGGGTCGAGTGGGGCTGGCTGATGGCGCGATGACGCGCGATCCAGTCCGCGAAGCGGAGTTGAGAGCGGAGAACGACGCGTTGAAGGAGGCTTTGCGCGACGCCTCGGTGCAAGTGCGCGTGTGGAAGGTAGCCGCGGAGGGCCGGCTGGGCCCTTCGAAGACCTTGAGATGATCCGTCAAGACGCGGCGATGCCCGTCTCAAGGTTCTGCACGTTACTAGGCATCCCGCGCCGCACCTACTGCCGGCAGCAGCAGCGGCACAGGTCCGGAACGCCGATCGGCAAAGGCCCGTGGCCGTCGCCCTCGGTCGACGCGGTCGAGTCTCTGCTGGTCGGTTACCTCAGTGAGTATCCGAACTTCGGCCACCGGCGCATCCATTCACTGATGATCGCGGACGGCCACGCCACCTCACCCTCGACCGTGCTGCGCGCGATACAAAGGGTCGGCCGCAAACCGGACCACGAGCTGCGATAGGCAGCGCGCGGTTTTGCGGGCAGGCGCCGCGTGAGCGGTCGCCGCCGCGGCCGACGGCCACAACAAGCCCGAACAAGGGCGTGAAACTCTTCAAGTCCGCCATCGAATGCGGCGACGCCGGCTCGCCCGGTGCCCGGCTGCGAGTCGCCCGGCGAGACTTGCCGGACTGGAACTGCGCGTTGACGCTCCGAAGCATTTCCGCCAACGCCGAACACGATCCGCACCCGCGTAGATGGCGGCGAACGTCTCGGTCCTCGCGGCCGCCGAGGCCGTTGCGGGTATACGCGCCGAGGCGCTCGGCAATGGGGCGGCAGGAAGCTGATTCGACCCGGCTTATGTGCTGTTGCAGGTATGCTTGCCTCAAGCCTTCGCGAGCGCGGTAAGCCAGGCTGGCGACAGCCGGAGCTGCTATCCCCAACTGCGTTGCCGCGCGGCCACGCCCCTGATCATCGACCAGGGAATGCCACAGGACCGTGCGCCAGCGTTCTGGCAGAGTGTTGAACGCCCTGACGGCTAGCGAGTGCTCGATCGAATCGAGATAAGTGTCGCCCTCTTGATGTGGCACTGGAAGGTCCGCGAGATCGCCGGTCAAGTGCGTCATCCTGTCTCGTCTGCTCCATTCAGCCGAGACGTTACGTATCACCGTGTACAGATACGGTTTGAACGACCCGCATGGGCCGCGACCGTTGAGCAGCGCGCACAGCGTGCGGCTGAACGCTTCGGCACACAGATCCTCGGCTGCCGCGCGATCGTGTGACCAGCTGCGCGCGTATCCGAGCGCGGCGCGTGCATATCTGCGATACAGCGAACCGTAGGCCTCGACGTCGCCGACCCGTACCCGGTCCAGGAGTACCGTGTCCTCGGGATCGTCCTCGCGGCTGCGCGACACCTTCTCCATCGACCCGACGTCCTCCCGACTCGGCGGCTTGCGCTCATTCTCAGGACGGGATCGACCAGCTCACAGGCGTGCTCTCGGTTATCGCCCGATCGGGTGAAAGAACGCAGGGGTGGTTTCTTCATTGGCGGCGGAGGCATCGACTTTGGCGCCAAACGATGCTTATCGTAGCTTTGATGTACGTTGATTGTGCGTCGCCCGGCATGGGGAGCTTTTGACGCGCTGACCGAAAGCCTGATGTGCAACTCGACCAGTCAAGTCCAGATGTCGGCCGAAGTCGACGGCGCCGCAGAGCCGTGATGGCTGCGGCGCTCGCGATGGCCGCCGGTCTGACCGTCGCCGGAACTTTTCTCCTGAGCCATCATCCGTGGACGACCGCCGTCTCGCGCTCGCCGGGCCCTGACGCTTCGGGAGGAGGTGCGGCACGAGGCGGCGGGAGCCTGCCCGGCGCGGTGACGCCGGGATCGCCGGGCCCCGCGGCCAGTGGTACCTGGCATCTGGCTTTCGCGGAAGACTTCCCCGGGGCGACGCTTGACCCATCGCGCTGGGTGACCTGTTATGACTGGAACCAAAGCGGCTGCACCAATGCGACCAATCATGAACTGCAGTGGTACGCACCAGAGCAGGTCAGCGTCGCGCACGGTACCGCGACGTTGACCGCGCAACGCATTCCCACGCGCGGCAACACCGGACGGATCTACTCCTGGACGTCGGGAATGTTGTCCACCGGCAGACCGTCGTGGACAGGCCGACCCCGGTTCACCTTCACCTACGGCTATCTGGAAGCAAGAATCAAGATGCCGTCCGCGAAGGGCATGTTCCCGGCCTTCTGGCTGCTGTCCGCGGACAAGACCGGCGCCCCCGAGGTCGATGTCGTCGAGATGATCGGGAACGACGACTCGCCGTTCATGAACCTGCACTGGACCACCGCCTCCGGCATCAAGGCTCAAGCCCCCAAGACGTTCACCTCGAGCGGCTTCTCGACGGGCTACCACGATTTCGCGGTCGACTGGGAGCCGGGCGTCATCACCTGGTACATCGACGGCGCGCAGCGCTACACCATCAGCAACAGCCAGATGGTCCCCGCAGTGCCCATGGAGATCATCTTCACGCTCGCCGTCGGCTTCCCCGATCCGCCCCCGGCGAGCGTTTCCACCGGCTCCATGAGCATCCAGCGGGTCCGCCTTTGGCAGCACTGAACGGGCGGCCGGCCAAGGGGCTTGGCAAGCCGGGCCCCGATCCTCGCGAGAACCGCGCCGGCCCGCGCATCCACTAGGCGGTGTTGGCGAATGTGCCAAGGCAACGATCCGCCCGC
>DASUAR010000011.1:0-33739 GCA_035763685.1 Actinocrinis sp.
GCGGTCGACATGCTGATCGTCAACGTCGCACTGCCGACCATCGGCACCAAGCTGCACTTCGCGCAGGCAGACCTGCAGTGGGTGGTAACCGCCTACGCGCTCACCTTCGGCGGGTTCTTGCTGCTCGGCGGCCGGGCCGCCGACCTGCTCGGCCGCAGGCGCATGTTCACCGTCGGGTTGGCGCTGTTCACCGCGGCCTCGCTCGCCTGCGCGTTGGCCACCAGCGCGACGTTCCTGATCATCATGCGCGGCGTCCAGGGCCTGGGCGCCGCCGCGGTGCTGCCCGCCGCGCTCTCGATCGTGATGAACATCTTCCCCGAGGGCGCTGAGCGCAACAAGGCGCTCGGCCTGTGGGGCGCCATCGGCGCCAGTGGCGCGACCGTCGGCGTGCTGGCCGGTGGTGTCCTCACCCGTTACGCGGGCTGGCCATACATCTTCTACCTGAACGTCGCCGTCGGCGGGGCCGCGCTGCTGCTGACCCGGCGGGTATTGCCGGAAAGCAGGCTGGACGCCGCCCGCCGCCGCTACGACCCGCTCGGCGCCGTCACCGTGACCGGTGCGCTGGTGATCCTGGTCTACGCGATCTCGCAGGCGCCGACCGTCGGGTGGACGGCCGCCCGGACGCTGGTCCTGCTCGCGTCGGCAGCGGTCCTGCTGGCCGTGTTCCTGGTCATCGAAACCCGCGCGCAGGCACCGCTGCTGCCGCTGCGGCTGTTCCGGCTGAAGACCCTCGCCGGGTCCAACGTGGTCGGGTTCCTGCTCGGGACCAGCTTCTACGGCTACATCTTCATCGGCACCCTGTACATGCAGCAGGTCCTGCGATACTCCGCGATGACGACCGGCCTGGCCTGGCTGGCCGTCGGCGTGACCGGGACGGTGCTCGCCGGACCGGCGCAGATGCTCGCCACCCGGGTGTCGGCCAAGCTGGTGCTGGCCGCCGGGATGACCACGACCGGGGCCGGAATCCTGTGGGCGGCCCAGATGCCCGCGCACGGCAGCTTCTGGGCGAACCTGGCCGGCCCTTTCTTCCTGACCGGGGCCGTCACCTGGGTGTTCATCCCCGTATCGATCGGCGCCCTGGTCGGCGTCACCGAGCGGGACGCGGGTATCGCCTCCGGACTCATCGACTCCTCCCAGCAGCTCGGCGGGGCGATCGGCATCGCCGTCGCGTCGACCGTGGCCGCCGCGCGCTCTCGTGCCTTGCTCGGCCACGGCCACGCCGTCGCGGCTGCGCTCACCGGTGGATTCCAGTCGGCATTGTGGGTCTGTGGGCTCGTCGGCCTGGCCGCCGTTCCTATCGGGCTCTTCCTCATCCGGCGCACGGAAATCGCCCAGGCTGCTGCCGCCGCCACCCAGCCGAAGATCCCGGCAGCCGCCCGCTGAGCACTGATCGCAGTCGGCGGCAGTCTGCTGACCTGGGCGCCTCATGAGCGATCAATGCCGCGAAGTTTGGGATCAGAGCACAGTTGTCAATTGATTGTTCTAGCGAACGAGTGGACCGAGATCCGCGTTGCCCGGGACGAAATCCCGGGCAACGCGGATCCCATGGTTCAGACGCGAGTGAGATGGTGTCGCTGTGTCCTCGATTCGTGCCGGGCAACCCGGTGAGTTCCCGGCTCGGACGAAGTCTTCATCGGCGGACAAGGCCGAGCCCGCGGGCGTGACACCCGCGCACGGACACGAGGACGACGACACGATGATCGATACGATGCAGCGAGCCGCCGGCTCCCCGATGTCGGCGACCGCAGCCCGACCGAACGATCGGCACAGCCCCCGCGACGACGACGAGTTCGTCCGCCTGACCGCCCCCTACCGCCGCGAACTGCTCGTCCACTGCTACCGCATGCTGGGCTCGCTCCACGACGCCGAGGACCTGGTCCAGGAGACCTACGTGCGCGCATGGCGCGCCTACAACCGCTTCGAAGGTCGTGCGTCACTGCGCCAGTGGCTCTACCGGATCGCCACCAGCGCATGTCTGACGGCGCTGGGCCATCGCAGCCGCCGTGTGCTGCCGACCGGCCTGGGCACCCCGGCCAACGACGCGAGCGGCCCGTTCCCGACGCCGACCGATACGACAGTGGCATGGATCCAGCCCCTGCCGCAGTCGCTGGCGAACGATCCGGCGGCGATCGTCGCGTCGCGGGACTCGGTACGGCTGGCCTTCATCGCCGCGCTGCAGCACCTGTCGGCCAAGCAGCGCGCGGTCCTGATCCTGCGCGACGTCATGGACTGGCACGCCGCCGAGGTCGCCGAAGTGCTCGACACCACGACGATCGCCGTGAACAGCGCGCTGCGCCGGGCCCGGTCCCAGATGGAGAGGGCCGCGCCGCGCGAGAGCGAGCTGACCGAGCCCGACGACCCGCACAGCAGGGGCCTGCTGCAGCGGTACACCACGGCCTTCGAGAACGCCGACGTCGCGGGGCTGCTGCGCCTGCTGTGCGACGACGTCGTGCTCGAGATGCCGCCCCAGCCGACGTGGTTCGACGGACGCGACAGCGTCATCGGTTTCCTGGCCGCGAACGTGCTCAGCGGGCGTCCGTTCGCCATGATCCCGACCATCGCGAACGGCCAGCCGGCCGCCGCCGGCTACCTGCGCGGCGCCGACGGCGTGTGGCGCGCTCACGCGCTGCAGGTCCTGACCGTGAGCGCCCAGGGGATCAAGCACATTGTCTCGTTCAACGACCCGGGTCTGTTCCACGGATTCGGCCTGCCCGACGTGCTGGACAACGTCGGCGGAGCGGATCGATGGAACGTCTGAGGCCGACGGGCGACCTGCTCGAGCGGGTGGCCGCCTACACCGCAGAAGCCGTCGCTGCGGTCAGCGCGAGCGACCTGTCCACGCCCACGCCGTGCGCGCAGTGGGACCTGCTGTCCTCGCTCCGGCACGTGCACCGGTCGCTCGGTTTTCTCATCGCAAGCCTCGAAGACGGTGGCCGCCCCGGCGACCGGCGAGGTCATAGCAACGGCGCTGCTGCACCGGACCGAAAGGAAGGTGCGCGAGTGGCACGCCATCGATGTCTGCTGGCAGTGGCTGAAGCCCATGCGCTGGGTGTATCCGACAGTGACGCCTTTTAGTTCTCAGCGTCAGGCGGTCAGGCGAATGCTGAGTACACGGCGGCCGCTTTGCGGCACTATTTGCTCAGTTGCGGGACGACCCGAAGAGCTTGCCGAACCATCCGCCGCCCGAGGGCTGCTTGCTCTTGTCGCAGTCACAGCGTTGCGAGCGCGGCACACCGGCCAGCACCTGTTCAATATGCATCCCGCAACCTCGGTAGGTTGCCTTGCCGCACGTGCGGCAGGTAGCGCGCGAGCACATGTCGGGTTTCCTCTCGTTTTACCGTCTCGGTTACGAACACTATACCCCAGGGGGTATAGATCTGCGGCGTCCTGTCACGGACAGCGGTCGGAAAGACATGAAGAAGCCGGCGTTAGCGGGTGGGTGGCGGGCAAGCTGGCTTCCTGCCCGTCATCGGTCAAAGTTCTCGACTCAGTCCAGGACTGCTCGGCGCGCGGCCGAAGTCCCTCTCACGAGCGGCGGGACGGGAAGGGCCTGCATGCGGCGTGGGCCCGTGCCCGCCGTCCGCGCGCGGTTGGACCGTGCGCCGACCGTGAGACCGGCGGGCGGCGATGTATTCGGTGCAAGGCTGCCGTTGATGCTGGTGAGGAACTGATGCGCGGTCAACGAAACCGGTGTGGCGTCGTTGTAGCCGGACGCGCCGTTATAGCAGCCGAACGCGTAGCCGTAGGGGGCGCTGGCGCTTCCCGTCGCATAGGTGCCGTCGAAACAGACGTCGTACTCGGTGCCGGGCGTCAGGTTCCCGACCGTGTACGTGCCGTCCGCGGCGGTGGAGCCGAGGTATGAATCGGAGTCGTACCCGGCGGCGTTCGGGTTGGTGGCCGACTGTCCACTCGCGTACACCGTCACGTTCTGCAACGGGTGGCCGCTCTTGTCGGTCACCTTGCCTGAGACCGCCGCGCCCGGGCCGAGCGCGATCCCGATTCCGGTGTCGGTTTCCCCTGCGGTCACCGGGATCGAGTTCGCCATCGAGGCGGAAACCGGCAGGTTGCCGTAGCAGTTGCTGCCGTAGCCGGTGTTGGTCGCGCTGATCGGATAGACGTCGCCCTCGAAGCAGATCGCGTAGTAGTTCTGGTCGATGCCCTTGATCAGGTAGTTGCCATTCGGGTCGGTCACGGCGGTCGGCGTCTGCTGCGGATCCGGGAGCAGCCCACCCGAGTAGTAGGTCAGCGCGCCGCCGAAGGCGTCGCTCGCCAGGGCGTGCCCGCTGGAGTCGGTGACGTGGCCGCGCACCGCGCCGCCGGTCGCGAGGGAGGCTCCGACCCCCGAGGTGGTCAGGCCGCCGTAGACCGTCAGCCGGGTGGCCTGGTTAGAGGTCTGGCTGTATCCGTAGCAGGTGAAGACGTAGCCGGTGGCGTCGGACACGCCGCCGGTCGCGTTCGTGCCGTCGAAGCAGACCACGTATCCGGTGCCGGTCGCGAGATCAGCGAACGAATACGTGCCGTCCGCGGCGGTCAGCGTTCCGTTGATCGGGCCGGTGAGGCAGTACGGGCTGCACTTGTAGAGCTGGACGTTCACGCTGCCGAGCCCGTTGCCGCGAGTGTCGGTGACGCGGCCGCTTAGGGCGCCCGTGCTCGGAGCCGCGCCCTGATCGACGGTCAGCGTCGCCGCAGCCTGCACGGTGTGCCCGGTCGTGTCCTGGAATTGGAGCGTGAAGTGCGCGGTGCCGGCCGTGGTCGGCGTGCCGGAGATCGTGTAGCCGGACAGGTGCAGGCCCGCCGGGAGCGAGCCGGAAACGACGCCCCACGACCCCGTGCGGTGGTCCGCCGTGGTCAGTTGGGTGCTGTACGCCTGGCCGGTCACCGCATCGGGCAGGCTGGTGGTGATGATCACCGGGGGAGAGCCCGACGCGCCACCGGGGGCTTGCGCCAGGGTGATCGTCGCCAGGTTGAAGGACTGGCTCAGATCAAGGTGGAAGATCAGGATGCTGATGTGCAGGGCCGCGTCCGCGTCGAAGCTGAGCGTCAGCTGCCACCACGGGTTCGCGGTCACGTCCGCGTGCAAGCGCAGCGTGGTGGTCACGGCCGCCTCGGGTCCGGTGATGCCGTAAAGCTTGCCTTCGAGATCGCCGGTGACGGACAGCGAGGCGTCGGCGTTCGCGGCGGTCAGTCCGGGGCCGGTGTGCGTCACGTTGTTTGTCAGGCTCTGATACGGGCTCACCGAGCCGTCCTGGTACTGGATCCCGGCCTGTGCGTGCGCGCTCTGGCTGACCGATGCCGACACCTCCGCGCTGCCCTGGGCGTCGCCGTGCATTGTCAGCGTGAATACCGGCACGATGACGACCGGCACGTCGCCGATCGCGAATTCGACCGGCTTGAACGTGTACTTCGCCAGCTGCGCGCTCCATTGGCAAGACACGCTGCCGGTGTACGCGATCGAGGCGCCGAGCTGCTCGGTGATGTCGATGCCCGCCTTCGCGGTGAGCGTCGGGATGAAGCCGCGGTGGCCCAGATGCGCCTCGTAGACCAGCGCCGTGGTGAAGCTCGCGCTCACCGCGACCGTTGAACCGTGGTCGCCGGAGCAGGCACCGGAACCGGTCGCGTTGATCGGCGTGCCGCTGTCGTGTGCCGTCGCGCGCTCGCGCAGTTGTGCGGCGGTGATGGTGCCGGTGTGCCCGGTCGCTCGCGGCGTGGTGTGTGCGCTGGTCTGTGTGCTGGCTATGTCGTCGGCGCCGAGCGGGACGTTGAGCGCGATGTCCGCGTCGCCGAGGGCCTGCTGGAGGGTGGCCGGTTGCAGCGCGGCGACGCTCGCGCCGGAGGAGTCGGTGCTGACCGCGGTTACTTGGCCGAGCACTCCGCTGGGGGCGTTGGCGCTGGTGCCCGCGGCGACGATCTGGCCGATCTGCGGGGCCGGGGATCCGGCGGCGATGGTCACCGAACTCGGGCCGTTCGAGTCCTGCGTCACCGAGGTGACCGCGCCGGGCGCGGGGATGAGGGTGGAGCTGGGGATGTCCACGTCCCCGATGTAGTACCCGGACAGGTCCACCACGAAGTCGCTGTTCCCGCCGGAGTTGTAGACGTCCACCGCGCCGTCCACGCCGAGCCCGACGAGCGTGAGATTCGGCATGATGCGGCCCTGCGTGGTGTTCAAGTCCGAGGCCAGTGGGCGCGCCGCGAGCGACGGGTAGACGGTCGCGTACATGCTCGCGGTGTCGTTGTCCGCGACGGTGACGGTCAGCGCGGCGGCGGTCACCGGCATCGGCGAGCTGGCCGAGGGCAGGCCGTCCTGCCCCGCCACCTGCACCGGCAGTACCCCGCCCTGCGTGACCGGGGCCCGCGGTGCGCCGGTGCCGTTGCGGGTGTCCACCAGTCGGTAGGGCGGTAGCGCGACGTAGTAGGAGCCGCCGGCCGACGCGTCGCTGCCGTCTGTGTACCAGCCGGTCACGTCCGCGATCAGCTGCGTGTTGCCCGAGTAGTTGTAGAGGGTGACCATGCCGCCCGCGCCGACGCGCACCACCACCCGGTTCGCGATGGTCTGCCCGGCGGCGAAGTTCAGCGTTGAGGTCGTCGGCCGCGACGTGCCGGCCGGATATACGGTCACATACCCGCCGGTGCTCGGCGCGGTCACCGTGGTGTTGAGTACGACCGCTGACACGCCGGTGGCAGGCACCCCGCCGGACCCGGTGACCTGCAGATTGATCGACCTGCCGGAGCCGACCGCGCCGGGCCCTGCGGCGCCGGTGCCGTTGCGCGTGTCCAGCAGCCGGTAGGGCGGCAGCGCGTGATACAGCCCCGTGCTCGGTGACGCGGCGGCCGTGGTGGTGTAGTACCCGGAGACGTCCGCGATCAGCTGCGTGGGCGCGGAGGCGTACAGGTCCACCACGCCCCCGGCGCCGACCTGAGCGACCACCAGGTTCGCCTGCGTCGTGCCGGCCTGGAAGTTCAGGTTGGAGGCCAGCGGTCGCGCCACCCCCGCCGGATACACCGTCACGTACCCGCCGGACACCGGCCCGGTGACCGTCACGTTCAACGCCACCGCCGAGACCCCGGAGGACGGCACCCCGCCGCGCCCGGTCACCGTCAGCGCGGCCAGCTGCGTCGCGCCCACCGGCGCGCCGAGCCCGCTGCGGGTGTCCAGCAGCCGCGCGGGATTGAGCGCGACATATGAACCGCCGGGCGCCTGCGTCTTGATAGCGCTCGGCGCCGGGACCTGCGTGCCCGTACCCGCCTGCGTTTGCGCCGCCACCTGCACCGTGTACGACACACCTGGCCGCAACCCGGTGAGCACCGCCGAGGTCGCGCCGGGCGGCACACTGACCGTCGGGGACTGCGGCACGGTCGACACCGTGTACCCGCTCACTCCGGTCGAATCGCCATCAGTCCACGTCACCGCGACGTTCAAGCCCTGAATCGCCGCCGTCACCCCGGACGGATCAATCGACGCCGCGCTCGCCGACGGCACCCGCGCCGCCAGGCCGGCCACCAGTGTCGAAACCACCACGAAGCCAGCCACAAACCGGCGCACGATCACCCTCCCCAAACTCGCCCACAGCGACCGGACCACCGCCCAGCCACGACGCCACCCCCACCGGCGGCACCCACCCGACCGTAGCAGCACACCCGATCACGCGAAGGCGGATCGGTTAAGAAAGGAATCTCAAACCACGGTTGTGAGCTTTGAACCGCATGAGCTACTCCGCTGCCCTCATGCACTTTCAGCTCCGGTTCGACCCGCAGGCCGGGCTCGAGCGCGTCTGCGGGTCGAGGATTCGGACACGAACCAGGGCTCTGCCACATCCCGCCCGGCCGCCGCACGCCGTCCACTCCGCGGCGCGAGGTGATCCTGGGTAGGAACGAAACCGCGCGCCTACGGGACTTGCTGCCGTTCACGGAGTGGCCGAGACCACTTGATGCGGTACGTCCTTGATTCAGCACAGCCTTGATTCAGCACAGCCTTGAAGTGGACAGTCAGCGGCCTATAACCAGCAAGCAGGGCACTGACGCCACGGCTATGCCCGATGAGCCTTCATGATCTACATGTTCTGGCGGCGACCACGTGAGATGCCGAATGCAATGATCCGCGCGCTGGCGAACGCCAGAGCCAGGCTCAGCCAGCCGATCGCGTCGATCCACCGCGCCGGATTCGTTCCACGCCATGCTCAGCGCCCTGCATCGATACCCGCGCGTCCGCTGCCCGCCGACGAACAGCAGTTGGTCGAGCGGTTTGTGCGTGCCCGGAAGCGTAACGACGTTCCCGCCCTCGCTGCGCTGCCGCGCGAGGACGTGACCCTGTGCGTGCTGTCCGAGCTGTTCGAGTTCCACGGCCGGGCGACCATGGCCATGGGCACGGCGGTCGTGGTCCGCCACCACAGTGGCGCTAGGCGAGGATCTTCTGGGCGAGGATCTGGGTGATCTGCGCGGGGTGGCCGTTCATGGTCGTCACGGGGATCTGCCGGTGTGCGAGCTGGTCGAATCCGGTCAGCAGGCTGCGCAGCCAGGTCGGATCGTGGTGGCGGCAGACGGCCCCGTCGCCGGTCTCGAAGACGCCGTACACACCGTATTTCTCTGCATATGCCTCGTACCTGGCGCGGTTGCGTGCGTCGGGTTGCAGGCACATGTCGCTGACGTAGAGCAGGGCGCCGGGGCGTAGCAGCCTACGTAGTTCCGTGAGTAATTCGCGTTGCCCGGTGTCGGTGGGGATGCAGGTGAGGACCGCGAACAGCAGGACGGCGTCGTGGCTCTCGTCCGGGTCAGGCACCGTGGGCGGGGCGTCGATGACCGAAAAGCGCACCGCGGGCCACTGCTGGCGGGCGCGGGTGATCAGTGCCGGTGAGAGATCGACACCTTCGACCGCGGCGAAGCCGCGGCGGTGTAGTTCGCCGGTCAGGCGGCCGTACCCGCATCCGTAGTCGAGGACTCGCGCGTTCGGTTCGAGGCGGGAGAGCCAGGCCGTGTCGAGAGGGTGGGTGAAGGTCTTGCCTGCACCGGTGGAGTTCCAGTACTCGCTCTGCTGGTCGAGGCTCGCCATGGGCCGATCATCCCAGCGGTATTAGGTGTGCGCCCACCACCTGGGCGGCGAAGCCGGGTAGCCGCGATTAACGTCAGCCGCGCGATGGTCAAGCTCCGGACCCGCGACCGTGCGCAACTCGTCGTGTTCGCCTACCAGCCCGGGCTGGTGCGCCCCGCCGACTCATAAAGCAGTACTGCTGGCTTGAATTCCGTCGGGTCGCGGGTCGCGGTTCCTGGTCTTGCCGACGTTTTGGGTGGTCGCGGGGCCGGGCGGCACGTGCCCGAGGAGCTGCGCGTCATCGGGTTCGATGATGCGCAGCAGTACGCGTATCTCAGCCTCGCGCTGACCACCGTGTGCCTGGATTTCGAAGGATTGCTGCGCCGACCAGCACGAGCACGAGCACGATGTGCCTGCGCGCATCGGAAATTGGGCGCCAGAACCGTGCCCGACCTCGAGGCTTCTCATGGATTCGTCATCAAAGTTATGAATGATATTGAAGGTGGCGGGCGTACGGTCTCGGATTCGTACGGTCTGCACAGCCCGGCTCACCCGTGACCTCTCGGACCGGTGGATTTGTCCGGCTGCGCTGACACAACCTGCTGCACACGGAGGCACTTGGGTGGACATCAATCGCAGAACCGTGATTCGGGGCGCCGCCGGCGCCGCGGCTTTGACCGCGTTCGGAATCGCCGAGGGGGTGGGAGGCGCGGCCCACGCCGTCCCCTCGTCATCCAGCGGCACGTCGAACACGACCGGGCCGTACTCACTCGAGTTCGACTCCGCCGCCTGGTCCTACGACGCGACCAACGACGTCTACTACCAGATCGGGAAGACATACGTCGCGAACCCGGCCGCGACGAACTACGAGAACCTGTCGATCTACGTGCCGGGCGCCTACCTGACAGCGACCCTGAACAGCGATGGGACCACGTACACCGCGACGGTCAACCCGAAGGGCACCGTCGGCCGGTACTCGGCGCGCACGGCGCCCATCGTGCTCCCCGTCAACACCCCCGGCTACTCCGCGCAGTCCCCGGCCACGGCCTACAGCTATGGCAACGTGTCGCAGTACCTTGCGGCCGGGCTCGTCTACGTCTGGCCGGGCCTGCGCGGTACCTCCAGCTCGACCAGCACCGTCACCGGCGACGCTCCCTGGGGCGTGACCGACCTGAAGGCCGCGGTGCGGTTTCTGCGGTACAACCGGAGCATCCTGCCCGGCAACACGGACAGCATCTTCCTGTTCGGCATGAGCGGCGGTGGCGCCCAGGACACCGTGGCGGGCGCGTCCGGTGACAGCCCCCTGTACTACCCGTATCTGCGTTCGATCGGCGCCGCGATGCAGGACACCCACGGCCGCACCCTCAGCGACGCGGTCGCCGGCGTGATGGCCTGGTGCCCGATCACCAGCCTGCACGAGGCGAACCTGTCCTACGAGTGGAACATGGGTCAGTTCGCTTCGAGCGGCACGCGCGCATCCGGCACCTGGACCAGCGCCTATTCGACGGACCTCGCCAACGCCTGGGCCAGGTACCTCAACCGGCTGAACCTGCGCGACGAACACGGCAGGCGCCTGGAGCTGACCAAGTCGAGCAGCGGTATATACCAGGCGGGCAGCTACTACGACTACGTGATCTCGGTGATCACCACCTCGCTCAACGAGTTCCTTGGCTACACCACGTTCCCCTACACCTATACGACGCCCGGCGGCCCGCCCGGATCGGGTATTCCGGGGACCTCGGCCACGTACGAGACGGTCGCGGACTACATCGCCTTCCTGAACACCGACAGCACCTGGGTCGCCTACGACTCCACGACGAACACCGCGAAGGTGCTCGGCCTCGAAGGCTTCGTCAAGAGCCAGAAGAACGCGAGCAAGCCGGTCGGCGCGTTCGACGGGTTTTCCCGCGGCCAGACGGAGAACGGCGTCTTCGGGCTGGGGCTCGGCGAACCGAAGCACTTCGCGTCGCTCACCCGTGACGTCATCGCGGCGAACCAGGCGAAGTACGCCACCTACTCCGACTGGGACTCCTCCTACGGCGCCGCGGCGTACGACAGCGACTTCGCACTGCTCGACATCCTCGGCAAGGACACGGCCTGGAGGGTGGACGCGTACAACCCGCTGTACTTCCTGCTGCCGGCCTTCAGCGGGTACCGCAAGTCGCAGGTGGCGCCGCACTGGCGCATCCGCACCGGCATCATGCAGGGTGACACCGCGAACACCACCGAGATCAACGTGCTGCTGGCCCTGCAGAACTACGGCGTCCGCAACGTCGACTTCGCCACCGTGTGGGCACAAGGCCACACACAGGCCGAGCTGGACAACGGCAACTCCACGACCAACTTCATCGGCTGGGTGGAGTCCATCGTGACGAAGTGACCGTCAGCTCGGACAGCCCGGGTGCCTGACCGCCAGGTCTCGGCCAGGCACCCGGACCCGGCCCCAGGCCCGAACCGAAGGCCTGTTTCCCGATTGGTCACAAGGTATTGCCATGCGACGTCCGGAGCCCGCCGCACAAAGGCCTCAGGGCCCGTTCGAGACCGGTGGCGTCCTCGGTGTCCTGTTGCGACGAATCATCAATCTCGCGGATAACAGCAGTAACACGGCGGGGAAAATGGACCTTCGCCGGTCACCGGCGATACACGCGATCTTCAATCCGGGGGATCAGACTGACGACACCCACCTCAGCACTCTGTCATGGAGGTACTGTGTCGACACTGTCACATCCCCGATCGTCCTGGACCAGGCGAATCATGGCGCTGATCTTCGCGCTCGCCGCCGTGCTCGGCCTGTCGGCCGTCACCGGTCCGGCCGCCAACGCGGCGGTCTACGGCTCCTGCGCCGTCTCGGGTTGCTCTGCCGCGGCGTCGGCCGACTCGACCTGGTCATCGCTGGGATACCCGACCTCGCGCGGCTGGTACGACTGGCCGAACGGCCAGTGCAGCTACGCGGGCGGGGAGTACTACAACTACGACGGTCAGCTTCCGTCCGGCGACACCTTCTACGAGTACGACGTCTACCCGCGCAGCTGCGGCGCCCACCGGGACGCCTACCGTATCGTCGTGGACTTCAATACCGGCACGGTCTGGTATTCACCCGACCACTACTCCGACTTCTACCAGCTCTAGAAGCGCACTGAAAATCAGTAGTCTGGCCCAGCCGCGTCAGTGGTGGGGCCAGACTATTGTCATGCGGGGAGGAAGCCCGCGTGCGGGCTCGGGCTGCTGGACACGGCGTTCGATGCATCGCTGCTGACCTACTTCCGCCGTCGCCTGGCGCGCTCGGCGGTCCAGCTAATTCGGTTGCGCGGAGTGTCGGGCGTTCGCATAGTGCGGGGTGTACTTACTCACCGACCACGGAGGCAGAGCGATTATTACCGAGGCCATCCACGCCGCCGCGTCATCCGCGCGATTCGCCTGAGCCTGGATCTTCTTTCGCACGTCCGCTCCGAAGCGGCGGCCCGCAGGGGCTGAGCGCAGGCGGACGGGTTTCTTCAGGGCCTTCGCGCGCGGGACGTCGCGGCTGCCGCGTGCAATCGTCGCAGCTTCGCGTGGAGGTCTTTCGTCGTGCCTGCTTTCTCTGCCGGGCGCCGTGTTGCGGCGCGCCCGGTTCGTCCTTCGGTCCGTGATCCGCGCTTCGCCCTGCTGCTAGTCGGCCAGTCGGTCGGCTGGATCTGCAGCTGGGCGTCGTCCCTGGTCCTGTGGGGTTTCGCCGCCTATCACTTCGGCGCGGGCCCCGCGGCCATCTCGGTCGCGGCCCTGTGCTGGTCGGGTCCGCCGGTGGTGCTCACCGCGTTCACCGGCGCTCTCACCGACCGCTTCGGCCCGCGGACCATGCTGGTCGTCGGCTACACCTGCTCCGCCGCCACGTCGCTGGGGATGGCCGCCTCGGGGTCGCTGATGTCTTTGGACGTCGCGGCGCTGGCCTGCGGTGCCGCCCGGTCGGTGTGCAGTCCGGCGAGCAGTGCGCTTCCCGCGCGGGTCGTGGAGCCAGATGACCTGCTCGCCGCGAACTCGCTGCTCGGGGTCACCGCCTCGATCGGGCAGGTGGCGGGGCCGCTGGTGGCCAGCGTTCTGATGGCCGCCACGGGGTTCCGGGTCGCTTTCGTCGCCGACGCCGCGATGTACCTGGTGAACGCGCTGACGGTCCTTGCGCTGCCGGTTCTCCCGCAGCCGCACGATGCGCGAGGCGCTGACGCACAAACCACCGGGCGCACGGTGCACGCGGTGGCGTGGCTGCGCGCGGCCACGGCGGGCGCGGCAGCGGTAGCGCGGGTCCCCGCACTGCGCGCCGTCGCGCTGGCCCGGATGGGGGTGATCTTCACCTCCGGGGCGTTCCTGGTCATCGAGCCGCTCTACGCCCAGCACGTGCTCGGGCGGCCGTTGTCCCAGTTCGCGCTGTTCCAGGCAGTGACCGGGATCGGGGCGATCGCAACCGGCCTGGTGCTCCCGGTCGTGCGCCGCCGCGTGCCGGGCAGCCGGTCGCCGGCACGGCTCCTGGCGGCGGGCGCGATCAGTTGCGGGCTGGCGGCGGCGCTGCTCACGGGCACGCCGTGGGTGGCCGTTGCCTACCTCGGCGCGCTCGTGTGGGGCGCCTGCGGCACCGTGTTCTACGCGGCTGCGACCACGACCTTGCAGCGGCTTGCCCCCGCGGGGAAGCTGGGCCGGGTCGCCGGTGTGATTTCCATGGCCGAATCCACGACGGAGAGCATCAGCATGCCGGTGGCGGGCGCACTGGTCGCCATCGCCGGCCTGCGGCCGGGCGCGCTCGTCCTCGCGTCGGTAGCCGTGGCGGCCGGGGCGACCTGCCTGCTGGGGTAGCCGGGAATCCGATTGCGTGCTCTGTCAGCCCGCGACCAGCCAGCGCGATCAAGGGAATGTTTCCTTCGTATGTTGCGAAACTTTCTCGGATGCAGCGTCGTGGCCGGTTCGCGACCTGTCAGGGATATCGCCCGTACCTGCGTCGTCGATCGCCCTCCCGATCGCTGAAGCATGACGGGTCAGGGGATGGCTTGACCGGTGTCGAGCGCCTTTCGCACCATGCCAGTGCTCGTACAGGCTCTCGACACCGATCCGGCGTTCCCTTTTCCTCGTTGCAGGTAGGGCGCCAGAAAGCGATGGATCGTATGCACATGCCGGCATTCCGTGACCGCACCTCGCCGCGGCGAGCGCGACGTTTTGCGGCGGCGGCCGCGACCACGCTCATTGCCGCCGCGCTCCCGATGGCACCAGGGCAGGCCGCCCATGCGGCGACCGCGACGGTGCACGTCACGGTCAACGCGAACGAGGGTCTCGGGACGGTGTCCAGTACTGCGTATGGCGCGAACCAGGCGGTCTGGGACGGCAACATGAACACCTCAGTGAGCGCAAGTTTGCTGAAACAGGCGCACGTGGGCATGCTGCGTTATCCCGGCGGTTCGTACGGGGACGGATTCCATTGGCAGACCAACACGGTGTCCGGTGGAGGCTTCGTCGCGCCCGGCACCGACTTCGACTCCTTCATGGGCACGGTCAAGTCCGCCGGCGCGCAGGCGATCCTGATCGCGAACTACGGCTCCGGGACCCCGCAGGAGGCGGCCGGCTGGGTGCAGTACGCGAACATCACCAAGGGCTATCACGATCAGTACTGGGAGATCGGCAACGAGGTCTACGGCAACGGCTACTACGGCGCGGACTGGGAGCTGGACAACCACGCGAATAAGAGCCCTGCGACGTACGCGGGCAACGTGGTGCAGTACGTGCAGGCGATGAAGGCGGTCGACCCGACGATCAAGATCGGGGTCGTACTCACCCTGCCGGGCAGCTGGCCCGACGGCATGGTCGCGTCGGGCGACAGCAAGGACTGGAACCAGACCGTGCTGCCGATCGTGGGACCGTACGTCGACTTCGCCATCGTGCACTACTACCCGAACCACACCACCGCCGCGGACGTGCTGCAGCAGACCAAGCTGCTTCCCGCGGAGCTGGCGCAGCTGCGCGAACAGATCAACCAGTACGCCGGGGCGAACGGCCCGAACATCGGCATCGCGGTGACCGAGACCGCGTCCAACTTCCAATCGGCCACCCAGCCCGGCGCGCTGTTCAACGCAGACCTCTTCTTCACCGCCCTGGAGAACGGCGCCTTCACCGTCGATTACTGGGACACCCGCAACGGCACGGATTGCAGCAACGTCACCACCGCGCCCGACGGCGCGAAGGACCCCGGGGACGGCGGCATGCTCTCCAGCGGAGCGTCCTGCGAGCCGCCGCTGAACACGCCGTTCCCCGCGTACTACGCGCTGCAGATGCTCAGCAACGTCGCCCAGCCCGGCGACACGCTGGTCAACTCGGGTTCGGACAATCAGCTGGTCTCGGTGCACGCGGCGCGCAACGCGGACGGTGAGCTGAGCGTCGAGCTGGTAAATCAGGACCCGAACAACGCCTACACCGTCAACCTGGACTACGCGGGCTGGACGCCGAGCAGCGCCACCCCGACCGTCTACACCTACGGCGACGAGGCCACCTCGATCACCAGTGCACAGCAAGGAACCGCCGGCACACAAGTCATCCCGCCCTACTCGATCGTCACGCTCAAGCTCGCCCCGTCCGCCACCAATCCGGTCGACAGCACCCTGACCGCGCCCGGGAGCCCGGCGGCCACCGACATCAGCGCCGACGGCGCGACGATCTCCTGGCAGCCCTCTGCCGGTGGCGACGTGACCAGGTACGAGGTCTACCAGCAGTTCGGCACCAACAGCGTGCTGCTCGGCGAGTCGACCTCGACCTCGTTCACCGCGCACAACCTGCAGCCCGGCACCGCCTACACGCTCAACGTGCTCGCCACCGACCAGAAGGGGTATCTGTCCGCCCCGTCCGCGCCGGTAACCTTCATCACCGGAACGCCCCAGCACAGCACCTGCGCGGTGAGCTATTCGCTGAGCACCGACTGGGGCAACGGCTTCGTCGCCAGCATCTCGGTGACCGACACCGGACCCAGCCCGATCACCGGCTGGACGCTCGCGTTCAGCTTCCCCGCCGCCACCGAGTCCGTCTCCGGCAGCACGTGGAACGCCAGCTTCGCCGAGAACGGCCGCAACGTGGTCGTCACCCCGCAGAACTGGAACGCGAATCTCGCCGCGAACAGCGGCAACACGGTCAGCTTCGGGTTCGTCGGCAACCAGAGCGGCGCCAACCCGCCGCCTGCCTCCTTCACCCTCAACGGCACCGTCTGCACGACCACCTATCGATCCTGATATACAGCTCGGCGCCGTGAAAGTCTTGGCCGGGAGGCGTGCACCTGCCTCCCGGCCGGGAGGCCGTCCGTCCATCCATCGACCTCGGCCACCGCCGCACTTGGCGGCCGCGTACGCCGCGCCACCCGGCGGAGCGCAGCTCACCGCCGAGTCGACAGCCCCCATTGGCGGAATTCATGCCTCAGCCGCAGCGAGGCCTGTCTTCCGAGGGTTTGCCGCACGATGAGGACGAAGTTCACTCTCCAGGCGTGATGATGACCTTTGCTGCTGCCCGGGCCTTGGAAAGGCTCACGTGCTTCCCGTCCCGGGCCGTGGTCAGCGGTCACGATGTGTGCCAACTCGTGAAGGCATGCGTGCTCGCAGCTACGGGCGTCCCATCGGTCATCCGTGCCGATCTTCACCCACCGCTGGGCCGCGTCGGCGCGACTGCGGCCCTGTCCGCCCACAACCGTTACCGGGCTCGCGTGTGACGCGAAGGCGGCCTCGAACCACTGAGCTTGTTGGACGGCGCGAATGTAAGCGCCGCAATACGAGTAAGGGATCGACGCGCCCTCGCTGATAAGTATCGCGCGGGCCAGGTCACTGACGGGCAGACCCGCCGCCAGCTGCGCGTTGTACGCCGCTTCTTGCAGCTTAGTCGTCTTCGGCCTCAATATCCTGATTCATCGGGGCGAGGTCCCGATTGCGGTGACGGCACGATTATGACGATCACGTACCGCGACGCGCCACCCGGCGGAGCGCTGACCGACAGCGCCGTGGTGACGGTGTGCAGTGTCCTGATAGTGCGCGCGTCCGCGACGTCCGCGGCGTCCGATCGCCGGCGCGACGGCTCCGGCGCACAGAAACGTTCTCGCGCGTGGCGTGGATCACTTCGCATCGGGGAATCGGCCTCGGCTTCCGCACGCTGATCAAATACAAAGGGCCCCAGATCCGTGAGAGCCCGTTCGGATTGGAAGCTGATCCCATGTACAAGAACATCCTTGCCGCGGTCGACGGCACGGTGCACGGCACGGCGGTGCTGGACGCGGTGGCCGCTCTGGCGAAGCTGAACGGGGCCACGGTCCACGTCATCCACATCCGGCCCTTGCAGGTTGTCGGCGGCTCGTTCGCGCCCAGCGCGGTGGTCTCGGCGGAAGAGGACGCGGACGGTCAGCGGGTGGTGGACGACGCGCTGGCGCGGCTGCGCGCGGACGGCGTCACCGCCGAGGGAGAGGTCGACGACGGGCTGCGTGCGGACCTGGCCGACATCCTCGTGCACCGGGCGCGGGAGCTGGGCAGCGATCTGATCGCCGTCGGACCGGGCCACTACAGCGGCATCGCGGCCCTGCTGCACTCCAGTGTGAGCCGCGGCGTCGCACGGACCGCCGGGGCCTCCGTCCTGCTGGTCCACAGCGAGGTCTAAACGACAGTCACGACGATGCTTTCCCAGCCGCTCGCGCCGCTGGGGTACGGGTCGGCGCGGGCGGCGGTTTGGTATTGACCGGTGGAGTCGGCGGCGCGCACTTGCAGACTGTGGCTGCCGGGGGTGGCGGGCCAGTCGTAGGTCCACTGCCGCCAGGTGTCGGGACTGTCCTGGGCGGCGAGCCGGGCCGTGTGCCAGCCGCCCTGGTCGACGCGGACTTGAACGTCGGCGATGCCGCGATCCGTGGCCCAGGCGATTCCGGCGACGGTGACCGGTCCCGCGGGCACGCGGGCGAAGGGCCGGGGCACGTCGATGCGTGACTGAGTCTTCATCGTGCCGATGCGGGCGTATCCGCGCGCCGCCCAGTACGCGGTGCTGGCCGCGAACGTGGTCACGTACAGGTCGGTGACCCATTTGCACGCCGAGGCGTACCCGTAGAAGCCCGGTACGAGCATGCGCGCAGGGAAGCCGTGCGCGATGGGCAGCGGCTGCCCATTCATCGCGAGAGCAATCAGAGCATTGCGACCGTCGAGCACCGAGGAGAGCGGGGTGCCGATGGTCATCCCGTCAACCGAGCGAGCCAGCAGTTGGTCAGCGCCCTTCTGTACCCCCGCGCCGCGCAACAGGTCGGGCAACGCGGCGCCGATCCAGCGGGCGTTACCGACATACGGGCCACCGACCGGATCCGAGACGCAGGACAAGGTCATGTCGTGCTCGTGCAATGGCCGGCGCAACAGGTCGGCGAAGCTGAGCTCAAGCGGTCTGTCCACGAGGCCGTGGATGCGCAGACTCCACGAATCCGGGCGTACCTGGGGCAGCACCAGTGCGGTGTCGACCCGATAGAAGCTGTCGTTGTCGGTGAAGAAAGGGCTCAGGCCGGCGACGGCCGGGTGCACGCCGGGCGGCAGCTTCGGCGCGGGGAAGACGGGGCGCGGGATCTTCACCGCGGCCCGGGCGGCCTGCACGCTGTAGCGGCGCGTGATGACCAGGTTCGCACCGAGCCCGGCTGCGGCGGACCCGACCGCGACACCCGCCGCGGCGGCGAGGAAACGTCGCCGATCACCGGGGTCTGCGGTCGCACGCTCGGCCCGGGCCGTGTCGCTGGGCAGGGCGGACGGCTGCGTGTCAGGGCCCTGCTCAGTAGGTGCTCGCAGGTCTCGGGATTCGGGCATCAGGGTTCGGTGATGTAGCCGCTCGAGTAGCCGCAGCGCGCCGATGCCCGCGAGCGCGCCGAGCACACTGGGCAGCGCCCAGGACGGGCCGCTGTCAGGCTGGCTTAGCGCCGCGGCGACGCCCACGGCGCCGAACAAGGCGATCAGCGCCGCGCCGAACGGGAAGCGGCGCAGTGCGGCGATCCCGGCGAGCAGCGCGATCCCGGTGAGCGCGGCGAGGATCCCGGTGATCAGCAGTTGCTTGTCGTGCTCGCCGAAATGCGCGACCGCGTACTCCTTGAGTGGCGCGGGGGTCAGGTCGACGGCGGCCGCGCCCACCGCGTAGACCGGGGCGCTGGCCGGTCCGGTGAAGATCGCGACGATCTCGCCGACGGCCAGGGCCACGGCGGCGGTCAGCGCCCCGAGCAGCGCCCCGGTGAGCAGCCGCGGGATGCGGTTGCCGCGCCGGGCGGCGGATGGCGTGGTTTGTGTGACCTGCATACGGCTCACCGCTTCGTGGACGTGCTGCCCGGCGCGCCGATCGGGCGCTGGGAGGAGGGTTCGACCCGGCGCGCGACCGGCGCGCCGGGCGAACAGGGCACCGTTGGCCCGCTTGCTCCCCGCCGTTCAGCTGGCGGGCATCAGGACACTGTCGATGATGTACACGGTGGCGTTCGCGGTCTGCACATTGCCGCACACCACGGACGCGGTGTTGCTCGTTGAGCCGCCGGTCACCGTGAAGTTCGCGCCGCTGCCGGTGACCGTGACCGTGCCGCCGTTCAGCGCGGTGTGCGTGCCGGCCAGCTGGTCGGGCGAGAGGCGACCGGACACCACGTGATACGTGAGGATCTTGGTCAGCTGCGCCTTGTCGGCCAGCACGCTGTTGAGCGTCGAGCTGGGGATCTTCTTGAACGCGTCGTTGGTGGGCGCGAACACGGTGATGCCCTGGGCGCTGTTCAACGTGTCGACGAGCCCGGCGGCCTTGACCGCGGAGACCAGAGTCGAGAGCACCGGGTTGTTGGACGCGGCGGTGGCCACCGGATCCTGCGCCATGCCGGTGAACGAGCCGGCACCGGAGGCGGGCACCGCGGAGCAAGCGGAGCCGAAGTCGGCGCCGGCGGCCGCGGCCATCGAGGGGCTGTCGCTGGCCATCGGGCTGGCCGCGGTGCTGGAGGAACCGGATCCGGAGGCGCGCTGGCCGCTGCTGGAGGAGCAGGCGGCCAGGCCCCCGGCCAGGGCGAACGCGGCGATCGCGGCCGAGAGGCGGCGGGGGGTGAAGGCTGACATCGGAGATACTCCAAGTGACGGATGGAAAGCAGTGAACGTGCTGGTCATCGGGTAGGCGGCCGCGCTCCGGATCGCGGCTGCCCCCAGGTGCTCTACGGTCACTGATTCGGCGTGGCGCGGCGGACGGATTGGCGCGCGGTTCCCGTTCACTCGATCGGGTGATCGCTGACTTTCGATACGGTGGGGCTGCTCTCGTCCTGCCGGCGTCGTGGCTCGCTTCTCGGAGGTTCTCTCGTGGCCGCTGTTTCCTCCTCGCGCCTGTTGGCCGGTCTGCTGGTCACCGCCGGGGTGACGCATTTCGCCAGGCCGCGCTTCTACGACCCGATGGTGCCCGAGGTGCTGCCCGGTAGCGCGCGCACGTGGACGTATGCCAGCGGCGTGGCGGAGTTCGCGGTAGCCGCGGCGCTGACGGCGCCGCGCACCCGGCGGGCCGGCGCATTGGCCGCGGCCGGGCTGTTCACGGCGGTGTTTCCGGCGAACGTGAAGATGGCGATCGACTGGCGGCGTCGGCCGAAGCATCTGCGGGCCGCGGCGTATGCGCGACTGCCGCTGCAAGCGCCCCTGGTGGTGTGGGCGCTGCGGGTGGCCCGCGACGCGGCGCGTGCGGACGGTCGCCGCTGATACGTGAAGCGGGCCGCGCACCGACCGGATCGAGTCGGTGCGCGGCCCGCGTCGCGGGACCGTCGGTCAGGAGGTCTGGGTCAGGAAGAAGTCCTGGTTTCCCTGGTCGTTGGAGTACCAGAGGTCGATGTTCGCCCCCGCGTTCAGGCTGTCGCCGCTCACGTCGAGCTTCAGACCGGTCTGCTTGTTGATGTAGTCCCAGTAGATCAGGATCCCGAAGCGGTCGTAGACCGGCGTGTTGTTGAAGATCTGGCCGAACGCGTACGGGCTGCACGGCGCCTGGAACAGGGTGTCGCCGGCGTAGCCGTCCGTCTGCAGGCACAGGTTGCTGCGCTTGTTTCGCAGCAGGAAGCCGACGTATTGGCCGGTGGTCTGGTCGGTGACGCCGTCGAAGTACCACTTCTGCTCGTCGCCGCCGGTGTTGTACCACTGGATCACGCGGTGGTAGTAGTCGTAGGAGGCGTCGGCGACGGAGACCGGCATCGAGTCGGTGCTCGACGCGATCCAGTACGGCGTCGAGCCGTACGACACGGTGTAGTCGGGCCCGGCGGCGTGGGCTCCGCCGGCGGTGGCGACGACGGTACCGGTCGCGGCGACGGCGGCGATGGCGGCCGCGGTGAGGCGGCGGCGGACGGTGCGGATCTTCACGAGTTCCCTCCCTGATATGCACAGCGCCTTCCCGCTGTGCGCTTCTTGCTTCGAATCGAAGGTAGGAGCAGGGACGGGTAAGCAGGCTGTATCCCCTCTGGTCAGGAGCGGCGCAGGTCAGCGCGCTTGAGCGGCAGAAAGCGGCAACGTAGCGGCGAGCCCGCGTTGCCGGAGCCCGTTGTTACGAAGTCCGGACGTCGCGTGTCAGAGTGCGATCACGGTGCAAGAATCACAGCACGGCTCGCACGGCAGACCGCGCCGATCGGCTCGGTCCGCGGCGCGGTGCGGATGCCGAATGTGATGCGCTCGGTGGGGGAGGGGCAGTGGGCGAGTCGAAGGCGCCGTATGACGCTGCCGCTGTCGGCGAGTCGCTGCGTCGCCTGCGGTTGCGCGCCGGGCTCAACCAGGACGATCTCGCGGCTCGCGCCGGAATCAGTGTACGGACACTTCGCAACGTCGAGAGCGGAATGCTGAGCCGTCCGCAGGCGGCGTCGGTCCACCGCTTGGCCGCCGCGCTCGGCGTATCCGGCGCCGAGATGGACGAGTTAGTCGGTTGCCTGCCGAATACGCGCCCTGACGAGCTCGACACCGAACCCTCCTTGCGGGTCGCAGTACTCGGCCCGCTGGCGGTGACGCGCGGCGCGGCCGCCATCGAGATCGCCTCGGCGATGCAGCGCAGCCTGCTCGGCTTGCTCGCGGTTCAGCCAGGACAACCGGTCGGTGCGGACGAAATCGTCGATCTGCTCTGGCCCGACGACCCGCCGCGCACCTGCCTCCAACTCGTGCACACCTACATCGCCCAGGTGCGTCGGCTGCTCGAACCCACACGGGGACCGGGTGCGTCCGCCGCCGTCCTGCGCCGCGCCGCCAGCGGGTATCGGCTCGACCTGCGGCCCGAGCAGAGCGATCTGGCGCAGTTCACGCAACTGGCTCGGCAAGCCGATGAAGCGTGGGCGTCCGGCGCGACGGAATCGGCGATGCAGTTGCATCGCGAGGCGTGGTCGCGTTGGCGCGGCCAGGTGCTGGCCGGCAGCGACCCGCGGCTGCGCGAGCATCCAGCGGCGATCCGGGCCGCTCAAGAGCGGATCGCCGCGGTACAGCAGTGGGCTGACGCCGCGTTGAGCACTGCGCGCTACGACGAACTGCTCGGCCCGCTGCGGGTGCTGACTGCGGAAGAGCCCTTACACGAAGGGCTGGCGGCTCGGCTGATGCTGGTGCTTTCCGGCGCGGGACAACAGGCCGCGGCGCTGGCACTCTTCGAGTCCGTCAAGGCACGACTGGACGAACAGCTCGGCGTCAGCCCGGGCCCGGAACTGAGGACCGCGCAACTCAGGGTACTTCGCGGCGAACTTCCGGCAGCTGCTCGAACCGCACCGGGGGCAACACGAAGCGCGACATCGAGCGGCGCCGCACCGCCCGGCAGCACTCAGGACAACACCTCCATCGCGCAGCTTCCCGTTGACGTCGCCGCATTCACCGGCCGCACCGAGCACTTGCGAGCGCTAGACGATCTGCTGCGGGAGACGTCTGAGCAGGAAGAATCAGGGGACGCATTCACGCGACCGGTGGTGATCGCCGCGGTGGTCGGCATGGGTGGCGTCGGCAAGACCGCCCTCGCCGTGCACTGGGCACACCGGATACGCGAACGCTTCCCCGATGGCCAGCTCTTCGTCAACCTGCGCGGTCACGGCGTCGAGAGACCGCTACGTCCGATCGATGCCTTATCAGGTTTCCTCCTCGCCTTCGGAACTGCGGCCGACCGGATACCGCAGGACGAGGCCCAGGCTGCAGCTCTGTACCGCAGCCAGACCTCTGACAAGCGGCTGCTCGTGGTGCTTGACAACGCCGTGGACGCCGACCAAGTACGCCCGCTGCTGCCGACCGGGCCCGGCTCGGTCACGGTGATCACCGGACGCGAGCGGATGGCCGGGTTGGTGGCGCGGGACGGCGCCCGCCTCCTCCCGCTCGACGTGCTCGAACCCGACGAAGCCCGCGCCCTGCTTGAGCGGATGCTCGGCACCCGGCGCGTCGCCGCCGAGAGCGAAGCAGCGGTCGAACTCGCTCGCCTCTGCGCGCACCTGCCGCTCGCGTTGCGGATCGCCGCCGCGAACGTGCTCGGCCGCCCGCGCCATCGCATCGCCGACCAGGTCCGCGCGCTGTCCGAAGGGGACCGGCTCGCCGCCCTCGCCATCGACGGCGATGCGACCACCGCCGTGCGAGCGAACTTCGCGCTCTCCTGCGACGCGCTTCCCGCGGTCGAGCGCAGACTCTTCCGCCTCGTCGGGCTGCTGCCGGGCGCCGATCTCACCGCGCAAGTCGCCGCCGCGCTCGCCGACCTGCCTGTCACGCACGCCCGGCAGTCGCTCGATCGACTCGCGAATCGCCATCTGCTGGACGAGCACCAGCCGGGCCGCTTCACGATGCACGACCTGCTGCGCCTACTGGCCGCGCAACTCGCCGAGGCGGAGGAGAGCGAGGCGACGCGGGCCGCGGCGCTGCTGCGCGTATCAGGGCACTACCGGGAATGCCTCGACGCGGCGGCGGACCTGCTCTATCCGAACTTGCTGCACTTGCCGCGCGAAGATGGAGCCGGCGAAACCGGGCACGTGCCGCCATTCCGGAACGGCGCCGCGGCCATGTCATGGCTCGATGACGAGCGTGCCAACCTCATCGCCCTGATCAACCAGCTCGCGCAGCAGGGCAACCACGCCGACACGTGGAAGCTCACCGTCCCGCTCAACGGCTACTTCCTGCTGTGCCGGGCCACTCTCGACTGGCAGGCCGTAGCCGAAGCGGGAACGCGCGCGGCCCGCGCCGACGGCGACCTGGTCGCCCGCGCGATGACCGAACTCAACCTCGGCATGGTGCACAGCATGCGCTCAGCCGGGTCGGTCGCCGAGACGCATCATGCCCGAGCCGTCGACCTGGCCCGGCGGGCCGGCTGGCTCGACGGCGAGGCGGTCGCGCTGAACAATCTCGCGCGTTCCTCCTGGCTCGCGGCGCGGCTCGACGAGACCATCGACTGCCTCAGCCGTGCGCTCGCACTGCATCGGCGCAGCGGCCGCAAGGTGGGAGAGGCGGTCACCCTCGCGAACCTGGCCGTCGCGCACCTGGAACGGGCCCGGCATCAAGAGCATGACCGCGCACGCGAGGCGGCCGCCGGCTGGCCCGAAGCCGCCGAACCGGCCGAGCCGAACTCCCGCGCCGAATCCCTGCGGCTCCTGTACGAGGCTCTCGCCTTACATCAGGACACTGATGATCATCGCAACGAAGGCGATACGCTACGCATCGTGGCCGAGGCGCACCGTGACATGGGCGACTACGCGCTTGCCCTCGAACTCAGCGAGCAGGCCCTTGCGATCGCTTACGAAACCGGTGATCTGCGTTACGCGGCCGCCGCTCGCAACACCCGAGCCACGGTGCACACCCGCCTCGGCGACGCCCAATCAGCCTTCGACGATCACGCGGAATCCCTGCGTGAGGCGGTCGAACTCGGTGACGAGCGGCTGCGCACCCAGATCCTGCTCGACCTCGCTGAGAGTCATGCCCGCTCGAATCAGCCGGACGACGCATTGCTGCGATTGCACGACGTGCTCGCCCTCGCTCAGCGAAGCGGATCACGCCTCCTCGAACGCCAAGCGCGGCGCGTGCAGGATTTGCTGCACGAGGCGCGGCCCGACCTCGTGCCATCCGTCGCGCTCCCCGCTCCCGTGCCCGTCCCGACAGCCGCATCCGCGCGCGCCCGCTGATCGCCCGAACAGAATCGAGCGGGCGCGTCCGGGCCGGCGTCGTTCACGCCGACGATCAGCGGCGGGCCGGCCGGTGGCGCGGCGCGCTCACCCGAGCGCGCCGGAGTTCCACGACGACCGCGTTACCGCGTGGCGCGCCGGTTTAGGCGGCGCGCTCTGGTCGCGGTGTCAGCCAGATGAGACCCAGTAGCTGTTGACCTGGAAGTTCATGCCGCCGCTTGAGGAGGTGATCTCCCAGCCGAATTGGACGTTGCCCAGGGTGACGTTGCCGATCCAGTGCTTGCTGTTCTCCAGCCATCGCAGCACGCTGAGAATGTCGACGCTGCCGGAGGTGGAGCGGCCGGTGTTGAGGAACGAGTAGACGTTGTTGGAGCCGTTCCAGCCCTTGTAGACGTTCCAGTTGAAGCCGCCGACGCTGACGTTGGTGACGTAGGAGCCGATGGGGCCGATCGGGCCGGTCTGGTTGAGCCAGAGCATGATCTCGTTGGCGTTGCCCGAGTCCCAGATGTCGTATGCGGTCTCGAAGGCTCCGGAGGAGGGCACTGAGACGTTGTAGCCGGAGGTCACCCAACTCAGGGAGTTGATCGGAGTGCCGATCCACTTGGTGACGTTCGGGTAGGACTTGATGCCGCCGGTGTTGGGCTGGTTGGACCACACTCCCCAGTTGCTGTAGGAGTTGGCCCAGATGCTCTGCGGGCCGGCTCCGCTGCCCCAGACGTCGTTGTAGAGGGTGTAGCCGCCGTTGCTCCACGAGGCCCACCGGTCGCTGGACCCCCAAGTGGCGGCCTGCGCGGGCCCGGCGGCCAGGGCGAGGGTGGCTCCCGCGGTGGCGAGCGCGGCGAGCGGGCGGGCGATCTTGTGCTTGCGTGTGGTGGTCGCAGAACTGGATGTACGGTGACGCATGCGTGGGTGCCCTCTCCGTTGAGGCGGTGCATGGTGAAGCGTGAGTCGAAGCGCTTCGAATCATCAGCCGACAAACTGTAGGCGTCAAGGCATTCACGACGGGGAAACGGTAAAAGATCCGTCATCGAATTCGGCGGCCGCTTCGACTTGGTTCGACCAGTGACGCAGGTGAGAACATGTGAGCGGCGCGATACTGGGGAAAATTCGCACGCTCCTGCGGTTGTTGAAGCGCTTCGACAGTCTTGCTACCTCCCGCCTCGGCGGTCCGATGAAAGCTGCTTCCTCTGTCGGAAATTGTTCGCAGCGTCGCAGAGTTCGATTCTGTCGCTTGGCACGGTTCGCGCACCCGCGCCCCTTGCCCGGTCAGAGTTCTTCGTCGGGTAGCCGCCGCGAGCCGGCGCGTGAGAAGTCCACAGTTCTCCCACTCACCGGTGCCGCCGGCGCCCGGCGCGCTTCTTGACAGGCCGTGGAGGGCCAGGCACCGTCTGCATTCCAAACACCTCGGAGCCTCCTTCGCGACTGGCCGAGGAGCCGGTGTGTTAGCGCTAACAATCGACGGTCGGGCTCAACGTGGAGCAGGGAGACGGCATGGAAGCAAGCGCATGGAGCGGTCGCCGGATCGGAGGTGCCGGGGCCGCCATGGCGGTCATCCTCGGCGCGCTCGTCGGCACCGCGACCTCGGCGGGCGCCGCGCACGCCGCATCGCAGGGCCCGTGTGACATCTACGCCGCCGGCGGTACGCCGTGTGTGGCCGCGCACTCCACGACCCGCGCGCTGTACGCGGCGTACAACGGCTCGCTGTACCAGGTGCGGCGCTCCTCGGACAATGCGACGACGAACATCGGCGTGCTCTCCGCGGGCGGGGTCGCCAACGCTGCCGCCCAGGACACGTTCTGCGCGGGAACGAGTTGCGTGATCACCGTGATCTACGACCAGTCCGGGCGCGGCAACAATCTGACCCCGGCGCCCGCCGGCGGATATGTGCACACCCCTGACAGCCCGGCCAACGCCACGGCGGCGCCGATCACCATCGGCGGGCAGAAGGCCTACGGAGTGTTCACCACGACCGGCATCGGCTACCGCGACGACTCCACCAACGGGGTCGCTACCGGGGACAACCCCGAGGGTGAGTACGACGTCGTAGACGGCACGCACTACAACAACGGGTGCTGCTTCGACTACGGCAACGCGGAAACCAGCAACAACGACGACGGCAACGGCACCATGGAGGCGATCTACTTCGGCAACGCCTCGTACTGGGACCGGGGCGCCGGCACCGGCCCGTGGATCATGGCCGATCTGGAGAACGGCCTGTTCTCCGGCTCCAACGTGAACAGCGTCAACTCGGGCGACCCGACGATCAACTACCGGTTCACCACCGCGATCATCAAGGGCGAAGCGAACCAGTGGGCGATCCGCGGCGGCAACGCGCAGTCGGGCAGCCTGTCCACCTTCTACAGCGGACCGCGCCCACCCGGCTACAACCCGATGCACAAGGAGGGCGCGATCCTGCTCGGCATCGGCGGCGACAACAGCGACGGCGCCGCAGGGACCTTCTACGAGGGCGCGATGACGTCCGGCTACCCCTCCGACGCCACCGAGAGCGCGGTGCAGGCCAACATCAACGCCGCCGGATACGGCGCCAGCGGCGGCGGCGGCGGAAGCAGCACCGGAGCCTTGCACGCGGAGGGTGCGAGTAAGTGCCTTGACGACCCGAACGGCAGCACGACCGGTGGCACGCAGATGCAGATCTACGGCTGCAACGGTCAGGCGAACCAGACCTGGACCCACACCGCCTCGAACCAGCTGACCGTCACCAACAACGGCACGACGGACTGCCTGGACGCCAACGGCCAGGGCACCACCGCGGGCACGAAGGTGATCATCTGGTCCTGCAACGGCCAGAGCAACCAGCAGTGGCAGTTCAACTCCAACGGCACCATCACCGGCGTGCAGTCAGGGCTCTGTCTCGATGTGACCGGAGCGTCCACCGCCGACGGCGCGCTGGTCGAACTGTGGACCTGCAACGGCGGCAGCAACCAACAGTGGAACCTCGGTTAGCGGCGCAGGCGCACGGAGAAGAGGGAGTGAGCAACGTGAGCATTCGTAGACACCGGCTGCAACGTGGCGCCGGCGTCATGGCCTCGCTGGTCCTGCTGCTGGGCGCACTGGTCGCCCAGATGTCGCATCCGAGCGCGGCGCGGGCCGCGACCACCCAGTTCCGAGGGGTGAACTGGGCGGATCCCAACGACAACTTCATCACCGGCCCGAACATCCCGGTCGGGCTGTCGACCGCGGACAACTACGCCACCACCTACACGAAGTCGACCGCGATCCTCAAGGGATTCCAGGCTCTCGGCGCCAACACCGTGCGCCTGGGCATGAACGCGGCGACCACCTCCGGGTCGTGGTGGGGCAGCTATACGGCGGCTCTCGACGCGGCTACCGCGCTGGGTATGAACGTCATCATCGCCCCGTGGCTGCAAGGCGGGACGGTGAGCGACACCACGTCCTTCTACCAGATGTGGGACACGGTGATCGCGAAGTACGGCGGCAGCAGCAACGTGTACTTCGACATCATGAACGAGCCCTACGCGATGAACGCCACGCAGCTGACCAACTTCGAAGCCGGCTGGCTGGCGCGCTATCCCAACGTGCCACGCGGGCGGGTCATCGCGCCGGGCCTGTACTCCGACCAGAACCTGTGCGCGGTGGGCGCGGACTCGCGCCTGTCCGGCACCCTGCTGTCGATCCACATCTACAGCATGTTCGGCGACTCCCACACCACCGAGGCGGCGTGGGTCAGCGACTTCCAGAGCAACCTGTGCGGCTACGGAAGCCGAGCGGTGGTCACCGAGTTCGGCGTGCCGATGAACACCGGGGTCAACTACAACGGTCCCAAGGACGGCACGAACAACATCTCCTACCTCTACGCCATCACCGACACGGTACGCAGCATGGGCATCGGCTCGGTGCTGTGGACCGGCGTCAAGCAGGCGAGCCAGAGCACCGGTCCCGGTCCGTGCGACAACGCCTCCTGCGCGATCACGACGCTGAACGGCAGCGGCACCAACCTCTCCCTCACGCTCAACAACCAGTCAGGCCTTGACCGGCTGCAATGGGGCTGGGGGACGGGGACGAACCCCGGTGGTGGTGGTGGTGGTGGTGGCGGCGGCGGGGGCGGTGGCTCTAGCGGCGTGCTGCGGGGGACCGGATCGAACCGGTGCCTCGACGTTCCCGGCCAGGCCACGACCAACGGCACGCTGCTGGACATCTGGGACTGCAACGGCGGAGCGAACCAGCAGTGGACGTACCTGTCCAACGGTGAGCTGCAGGTCTACGGCAGCAAGTGCCTTGACGTGCCTGGCCACGCGACGAGCGCCGGCACGCGCGTGGAGATCTGGGACTGCAACGGCGGGGCCAACCAGCAGTGGAACCTGAACTCCGACGGCACGGTGGTAGGCCGCGAGTCAGGACTGTGCCTGGATGTGTCCGGCGCGGGCACGGCCAACGGCACCGCGGTGGAGATCTGGACCTGCAACGGCCAAAGCAACCAGAAGTGGTCCCGGACATAACCACCACGACGATCCGGCTGTTCACCCGGCTGTTGCGCTCCGGGAGGCATGCGTCCCCGGCGCAGCAGAAAATCTATGGTGGCGGGAGTAGATTTCTGCTCGCAGACGGCGTAGAGTTCCTTGCGTCGAGAGAGTAAGTAGAAGCCGAGGAGAAGGGAAGGGTCACACCGTCGAGATCGGCCGCCCCGACATGTACTGGTCGGGCGGTTACCGCAGCTTCGCAACGAAAGGTGGTCTCCGGTCACGCTTACGCGATCCCCGCAGCGCGCCGGACGTTCCGGATGTAGCACGCCGCGGGTACGAAGTGCCGGTTGTTCCCCCCGCAGCCGGTAGATGGTGTTTTCCACAACCCCTGGGCCCCGGTGCTACGGCACCGGGGCCCGCTACGCGTGAGGTGAGATTGGAAACGGATCCGCACCGCAGGGCAGACAAGTTCGACGACGAGGACTACCCCGCCTACACGATGGGGCGGGCCGCGGAGATGCTCGGGGTCAGCCCGGCGTTCCTGCGCGGCCTGGACGAGGCGAAGCTGTTCACTCCCCAGCGTTCGGCCGGCGGGCACCGGCGCTACTCGCGCTACCAACTGCGCCTGGCCGCCCGCGCCCGGCAGATGGTCGACCAGGGCACGGCGCTGGAAGCCGCGTGCCGCATCATCATCCTCGAGGACCAGCTTGAGGAGGCGCTGCGGCTCAACGCCGAGATGCGCGAACGCCCCTGACCCGGTGTGTCGTCAACGGCCGACGGCCCGGCCGCACTTCAGGTGCCGGGCGAAGAACCGGTCCCCATCGTCCCCCTCGAACCGCGGAACGCCGGTGTGCCCGCCCATGTTGGCGTGCAGCGTCTTCTCCCTGGAGCCGAAGGCGTCGAACAGGTCCAGGGCCGACTGCCGGTCGTTTCCTTCATCGTCCCACTGCAGCAGGACCAGCAGCGGAATGGTCACCTGCCGCGCCTCATCGAACATGGTGCGCGGCACGAAACTCCCGGCGAACAGGACGGCTGCCGCGATCCGCGGCTCCACCACCGCCAGCCGGACGCCGATGGAGATCACCCCTCCCGCGTAACCGACCGGGTCGCCGATCTCGGGCAGCGCAAGGAGGGCGTCCAGCAGGGCCCGCCATTCCGGGACCGCGTTTTCGACGAGCGGGAGGATGAGCCGGTCGACGATCCCGTCGTTGACCGGCTCACCGGCCTGAAGTGCGCGGCGTAGGTCGGCGCGGGCCAGCTCGGCGGTGGCGGAACGGGGCCGGTCGCCGCTGCCGGGCAGCTCGATGGTCGCCGCGGCGAAGCCCTGCGCCGCGCAGTGCCGGGCCCGGGCCACCAGCCGGGGGTACATCTTGTGCAGTCCGCCGGGGTGGCCGAGCAGGATCAGCGGTGACGGTGACGGTGTCGGCGCCGATGCGGATCCGGGTGCGGACGCGGATCCGGGCGTCCACAGGATGCCGGGGATCTCGCCGAGGGTGAATTCGCGTTCGAGGACGCTGTCGTCGAGACGCTGTTCAGCAGTGAAACGCATGGTCGTGCCTTTCGGGAGTGCTCTGTGACGGCGCTCCCGGACGACCTATCGCCCGACCGTGGCCCCAGGGGGGAGCACCCATGTCGATTCGTTCACGGGTACCACCTCCTCGGTCTCTCGCACGGCCTGCGGAACAGTACCAGCGGCTGCCGTGGCACTCCAACGGGGTTTCGCGAAACTGGGCGAACCAGGTGGCCGCCCTCGTGGATCTGAGCGCGTGCCGCGGGTTCCGCCGCACCGATGCGCGTGCTGCCCGACATCGCAGCGGACGCGAGCCTCGGCAGCGGCACACGCATCGGCGTCACGGTGGCGCGGTCCGCCGGAGAACCGGCCCCGAATACCACGAGTTCGCATTCGCCGGCACCAGCTGTTCCGTGCAGCTCATCGCGGGCATGCAGGCCGACGCCGCAGCCGCGTAAGTTTCGCCTCGAACGCTCTCCGGAAGACGATCGCAGTGCCCTGCCGGTACCCGGCTCAAGCCGCGCGCGAACGGCGCGGATTCGATATGGATCAAGCGTGCTACCACCGGGTGCCGCGCAGGGCTCGTCCTTGACTCGTTCGGTTTGCTCTGGCAGCTTCGCGCGACGAAACGGCCTGACGCAGTCCTCTGACGGGGTGACTGGCGTCGCCGAAGCAATGTTAGCGCTAACAATTCAATCAGCTCTGGAGGGCTCATGCGAGTGCCGAAGACAGCGGCGTCCGGGTTCGCACTTGCTTTCGCTGCGGTCTCAGCAGTGGTGGCGGTCGCAATGCCCGCGCATGCGGCTACGACGTTGGTGGTCAACGCGGACCAGCCGTTTCGGCCGGTGACGCACGTAGCCACCGGAAGCCTGTACGGGTTGGCGTCGGGGACGGTTCCGTCCGACAGCCTGGTCGAGCCGCTGCACCCGAACACGTTCGTGCAGATGCCGGGCGGAGGTCACCAGCAGCCCACCGGCGACATCTTGAAGGTCGCGCCGGAGGCTGAGCGCGCGGGCGCGAAGCTGGTGGACCGCCTCTCCGACTACTACGCGGGCTGGCCGTACCAGTTCAGCTGGAGCACCTGGCCGAACGCGGTCTCCTCGCAGATCCAGCAGGTCAAGGCGGCGGGAATCTCAAACCTGGCGTCCTGGGAGCTGTGGAACGAGCCGGACAACACCTGGCTGTCCGCCAACGGCACGTTCGAGTCGTTCTGGACCACGACCTATCGGCAGGTGCGTTCGCTGGACGCGAGCACCCCGATCCAGGGGCCGAGTTTCTCGGACAACATCAGCGACATGCAGAACTTCCTGCGTAACGCGGTGTCCACGAACACGGTGCCGGACATCATCGCCTGGCACGAACTCGAGAGCTCATCGAAGATCGCCGGGGATGTCGCGACCGTCACCAACCTGGAGAAGAGCCTCGGTATCAGCCCGCGTCCGATCGCGATCGAGGAATACGCGGCCCCGGCGCAGGTGGGCGTGCCGGGCGCGCTGGTCGGCTACATCGCGCAATTCGAGCGGCTGGGGATCAACAACGCGGAGTTGGCGTTCTGGAACCAGTCCGGGGCGTTGGGTGATCTGCTGACCGGGCAGGGCGGCAGCCCGAATGGGGCGTACTGGCTCTACGACTGGTACGCCGCGATGACCGGCAACATGGTCACCACGACGCCGCCCGGCGGCGGTTTGGACGGAGCCGCCGCGGTGAACTCGGCGCAGAACCAGCTCAGCGTGGTGTTCGGCGGCGGCAGCGGCTCGACGGCGGTGACCGTGAACGGACTTGGCGCGCTGTCCGGGTTCTCGGGCGGTTCGCAGGTCACTGTCACACTGCAAGACACACCTTCGCCGGGGCGCACCGTAGCCGTTTCCGGACCGACCACGATTTCGCAGAGCGTTTACACAGTGACCAACGGATCGATCACCGTGCCGATCTCCTCGATGAATTCCACCTACGGATACCACCTGATCGTCACGCCCGTTTCCTCCAGCGGCGGCAACACGGTGACGGTGACCAATCCGGGCAGCCAGAGCGGCACCGTCGGCACCGCGGTCAGCGCTCTGCAGCTCCACGCCACGGACTCGGCGGCGGGTCAGACGCTGACCTACACCGCCACCGGCCTGCCCACCGGTCTGTCGATCAGCAGCTCCGGGTTGATCTCCGGGACGCCGAGCACGGCCGGCACCTCCAGTGTCGCGGTCACCGCGCGAGATTCGACCGGGGCCTCGGGTTCTGTCTCGTTCACCTGGACAATCAGCACCGGTTCCACCGGCGGCGGGACGTGTCAGGTCTCGTACGTGAAGAACGAGTGGGGCGGCGGGTTCACCGCGAACGTGACGGTGACCAACACCGGCACAACCGCGATCAACGGCTGGACGCTGAAGTTCACCTTCCCCGGCGACCAGAAGGTCACCAACGCCTGGAACGCCACCGTCACCCAATCCGGCAGCGCCGTCACCGCCACCAACGCAAGCTACAACGCCGCCATCGCACCCGGCGGCAACGCCCAATTCGGCTTCCAAGGCACCTGGACGTCGAACGACACCAACCCCACCACCTTCACCCTCAACGCAGCCGCCTGCTCATGATGTGCTGCCGGGTGGGCTGTTCGGCATAGGTTCGGCCGCGAGGATCGGCGCGTTCGGTGTCGTACCGAGCGCGCCGATGCGGGAGAAGCC
>DASUAR010000012.1:0-8026 GCA_035763685.1 Actinocrinis sp.
CTTGAGCCGGTTCTTGACCTCGGCACGCTCACGCCGGGCTGCGGCCGCCTTCTCGAGAGCTGCCGCGCGCTGTTCGGGTGTGAGGGGCGGAAGAGCCACGCCAATTCACCTCATGACGTCGATGCGGATCGGTGGGGTGAGCCGTCCTGCCGTTCGCACGGCCGGGCGGCTCGGTTGTCCGTTGCCGGAACCTAGTCGCTTACAGCTTCAGTGGCAAGGTGACACCCCCGCTGGTCTGCGATAAAACCGGAGCGTACCGGAGTTCGCGGCGGCGCGTGCACGGGACCGCCGGATTTTGCGGGCCGCCGGATCCGACTTGGAGCGCTCTCAGCGACCCGCGGCGTAGCCCTGCATGCCCCGCGGATTGGCCGCCGCACGCAGGGTACCGGTATCAGGATCGCGATATACGGCCGAGAGTCTACCCAGCGACCAAGGCCCCGCCTCAATCGTTTCGTGACCGAGTTTTCGCAGCTCAGATATGGTAACACCAGAGAATCTTGACTCGATCACCAAGCCTAGAGGATCACGCCGGCGCGGCGCGAATGATGAGGGCACTGCGTTACTGTGCCACACGGGCGCGTCGATCGCAGCCTGGAGGCCTAGACCATCAATTGCCCAGCCCAAAAGCAGCAACAACTGCCATTGATCCTGCTGATCCCCGCCCGGTGTGCCGAAAGCCAGCACCGGTTCGCCGGCCCGGCAGGCAAGCGATGGGCTGAGCGTGGTCCGCGGTCGTTTGCCGGGTGTGAGGGAATTGGGCAGGCCACGCTCCAGCCAGCACATCTGGCCGCGGGTTCCCAGGCAAAAGCCCAGCTCAGGGATGGTAGGCGAGGATTGCAGCCAGCCGCCCGACGCAGTGGCGGAGATCATATTCCCCCACCGGTCGACCACGTCGATATGGCAGGTGTCGCCCCGAGTGGTGCCGTCCGGCGCGACCTGCGTCTCACCGACTCCGTGTCGGTTCCCTGGGCGCTCGACGGCGGACATCGCGTCCGATGATTCGCCTGTTCGGGCCACTGATCGCGGGGAGTCAAGGAACGCTGGGAGGCGCGGCGGGCGGTCGCCGGGCGCACCGGGGCGCAGCCGGGCGCAGGCTTGATCCCCGACGAGCGCTGCCCGATCGCGCAGATACTCCGGCGCCAACAGCTGCTCGATCGGGACGTGCGGCCGGTCGCCGAACCAGGCTTCGCGATCGGCGAAGGCGAGCTTGGCCACCTCGACGACCCGGTGCACCCGCGCCGCCGAGCCCGGCGGCGGCAGCTCGCCGAGCGCGTCGAGCATTCCGAGCTGCTGCAGGAGCGCGGGCCCTTGGGTCCAGGGCCCTGCCTTGTGGATCGTCAGACCGCGCCAGGGCAGGCTGACGGTGGGCTCGTAGCCGGGACGCCAGGCGTCGAGGTCCGCGGCCGTCAGCAGGCCCGCGTGAGCCCGACCGGTCTCGTCCGGCGCCGGTATCCGGCAGAACCGCTCGATCGACTCGGCGACGAAGCCGGAGTACCAGGCGCGTAGCGCGGCGTCGATCTGGGCTTCTCGGCCGGCTCCGGCCGCTTCCGCCTCTGCCAGCAGGCGTCCGTAGGTCGCCGCCAGCGCCGGAAGCCGCAGCAGTTCGCCGGGCCGCGGCACGCGCCCGTCCGGCAGCCACTGCGCGGCCGAGGCGGGCCAGTGTTCGCGGAAGTGATCCGCGACCGCGCTGATGGTGCCGACGACGCCCGGAGCGAGCGGATGGCCCTTCGCGGCGTAGCCGAGGGCGTACTCGAGCACGTCGCGCAGGTGCATGGTGCCGTGATCGCGCAGCAGGGTCAGCCAGGCGCCGACGGCTCCGGGCACGGTGGCGGGCAGCAGGCCGGTGCCGGGGATCAGGTCGATGCCGAGTGCTTCGAAGTGTTCGATGGTCGCGGCCGCCGGGAGTGGCCCCTGCCCCGCGAGTACGCGCGGTGTTGAGTCGGCGGCAGGGCTGGTCGCGGCGGGGGCCAGGATCATCGGGACCTCGCCGCCGGGTCCGTTGAGATGTGGCTCGACGACGTGCAGAGTGAAGGCCGCGGCGACGGCGGCGTCGAAGGCGTTGCCGCCGCGTTCGAGCACGGACATACCGGCGGCGGTCGCCAGGTAGTGCGTCGAGGCGATCATGCCGAAAGTTCCACAGAGTTCGGGGCGCGTGGTGAAGGTCGGCTCGGTCATGACCGCACACTAGGACAGGCTTCTATCGCTTCGGTCCGGCCTTTCGCGCAGGCGGTGCGGGCTGGGCGCTCTCGTCGGACTGGTCCAGCAAATGCACCGCCGGAGCGAGCGTGGACCACACGGCGAGCAGGACGAAGGCCCCGGAGAGCACTAGCATCGCGGTCGGCACGCCGAAGTTGTCGGCCAGCACGCCCGCGGTCACCGGCGCGGTCCACAGCAAGCCGGAGGTGCCGAAACTGAGCGCTGAGGACACCCGGCCCATGAGCTCGTCCGGCACGATTCGCAGCTGGTAGCTCTCCAGCAGCACGGTCAGCGGCACGATGAGGAACACCAGGAAGGCGGCGATCACGCCGATCTGCCAGGGCCGGGGCGCGGCCGCGATGCCGACCACCGCGGGGCCGATGATCCACGACGCGGCGAGCACGACCGTGCGCGACGGCACCCGCTTGAGCAGCACCGGCGCGATGAGCGCCCCGCCGAGCCCGCCGATCGCGGCCAGCGCGGTGACCGCGCCGACCGTCGTCGGGCTTCCGCCGCGAGCCTTGAGCAGCGCGATGACCAGCAGCACGATGCCGCCGAGCAGCGCGCTGGTGAGCGCCGACCAGATGATGATGAAGCGCAGGTAGACGCTGGTGCGGATGTACGCGAAGCCCTCGCGCATGCCCTGCCAGGGTGTGTTGCTCGCGCTCTCCCCGGGATCGGGGCCGAGCGGCTTGCGGATCATGGCCACGCCTGCCGCGCTGACCAGGAAGGAGATCGCGTCGCCGAGGAACGGTATCCACTTGGCCAGCGAGAACAGCGCGCCGCCGAGCGGGGGTCCGGCGAGCCGGGAGATCATCTCGCGGCCCTGTTTGGAGGCGGAGAGCGCCGGGAACTGCGCGGGCGGCACGATCCGCTTGAGCACCGGGGTCATCGCCGCGCCGCCGATGCCGTTGCACATGCCCTGGATCAGGGCGATGGCGCCGATGTGCACGACGTTGACGTAGCCCTCGGCCACCGCAGCCACGACCGAGGCCACGGCGACCGCCTGGATGAGGTCGGCGGTGATGATGAGCCTGCGGCGCGAGTAGCGGTCGGCCAGGGCGCCGCCGAGCAGGGTCGTCGACAGCCCGCCGATGTTGAGGCAGGCGCCGACCACTCCGGCCCGGGCGACCGAGCCGGTGGCGTAGAGCATCAGCAGCGGATAAGCCAGCTGGGACATCGCGCTGCCCAGCGAGGAGATCAGGGAGCTGATCCACCAGCCGGCGTAGTCGCGGTTGCGCCACAGCGGCAGCACACCGCGCACAGCCGAGCCGGAGAGCGTCGCCGCCTTCTCGGCGGCCTCCTCTATGTCGGAGCCGATGGGGCCGCGCAGGCTGCGGTCGGTGTCGTCCGGGGCAGTGCCGTTGTTGAGGTCAGCGCCGTCGTTGAGGTGTGCGTCCCCGTCGGCGGGGGCGTCCTCGGCGTCATCCACCTTGCGACCGTTCAATGCGCAATCCTCGGCACCGTCGACATCCTCGCGCTCTGGGCACTGCGGCAGCGTTCAAGCCCATATTGCCCCGCCCGATTATTTCGAACACGGCCAAGTGGGCGCGACCGTCGTGTGCACGATCACAGACCCCGGCACCGCGCCGGACGCCACACTCCCTAGTTGGCCTGGGCCATCACTCGGGTGGCGTTCTCGGTGATACGGCCCAACAGGTCGCGCATCAGGGCGACCTGCGCCTCGGACAGCCCGTCGGTCAGCCGCTGCTCCAGCCGGTCCACCAGCGCGTCCGTCTCCTCGAACACCGCCCGGCCAGGCGCGGTCAGCTTGATCTCGACCAGGCTGGCATGCAGCGGATGCGGGGCGCGGCGCACGAAGCCGCGCAGTTCCATCCGGGAGAGCAGGCCGTTCATCGTCTGCTGGGTCACCCCGCAGCGCTGGGCCAGCTCGGCGGCGTTGATGCCCGGGTTGTCGCTCAGCACGGTTAGCACGGCCTGCTGCGCGGCGGTGATCCCCACCTCCCGCACAGCGGCCTCCTTCGCCGCCTGGGTGGCTTGCTCGGCTCGCTTCAGGTGAAGCAGCAGACGCTCCGAGTAGTGCTGCATGCGCTCAGTCTATGAGGCGGTGACGGTCCGTGTCGCGAGTCAGAAGGCATAGATCCTACGACTTGTGGGCGCGGCTGCCGTATTTTTTACGCTGGCGCATAACCCAGCGCCGTACGACATGCGGCAATCGACCGCTCAGCGGCCTCGCGGAGACCGGCGACACCGGGCCCGTGCCGCAGCAATTCGCGCGACATCGACGGCACCACGTTGCCCAGCGCGTCGCCGAACAGCCCGCGCAGATCCTCAGGCGTCGCGCCCTGAGCGCCGAGACCCGGGGCGAGAATCGGACCGTTCAGCGTGGCCAGGTCGAACGGGACCCGCGCGAGCGTCGCACCCACCACCGCACCGATCGAACCCAGCGGTTCGATCCCTGCGTTACGTGCCGCCGCGCCTTCCAGGATCGTCGCGCCGACGGTCTTGCCGTCCGCGGTAAGCGCCTGCTGAACCGCGGCGCCCTCCGGATTCGAGGTGAAGGCGAGCACGAATACACCCGCGCCGTGCTTCTCGGCGGTCGCGTACAGCGGCTCGAGCGAGGCGTAACCGAGATAGGGCGAGGCGGTCAGCGCGTCCGCGAACAGCGGCGCGGCCGAGTCGAGGTACGCCTGGGCGTACGCCTCCACGGTCGAGCCGATGTCGCCGCGCTTGGCGTCGAGGATGACCAGCGCGCCGGCCGATCGCGCGTCCGCGATGGTGCGCTCCAGGACCGCGACGCCGCGCGAGCCGAAGCGTTCGAAGAAGGCTGATTGCGGCTTGAGCACTGCCACGCGGTCGGCCAGCGCCTCGACGACCGTGCCGGCGAAGCGCTCCAGGCCGGCCACGTCGTCGCTCAGGCCCCAGGAAGTGAGCAGGGCGCTGTGCGGGTCGATGCCGGCACACAGCGGCCCGCGGGTGTCGAGCGCGGCACGCAGCCGGGCTCCGAACGGCGCGGTCATCTGCTCGCGTTCTCCTCTCGGCGGCCTGGGCCGCTCGGCTGGCGTCGGCTGGTTCCCGGCGTGAGCGCGTCGCTCGATCGCCGTGCTCGGTGGCCGGACCCCGCGCGCATCAGGCCTCGATGGATGCGCGCAGCCCAGAACGGCCCTTGGTAAATGAATCCGGTGTAGCCCTGAAGGAGCGTGGCACCGGCCGCAAGCCGCTCGGCGGCGTCCTCGGCCGTGGTGATCCCGCCGACGCCGATGATCGTCATCTCGGGACCGACGCGGGCACGCAGCCGCCGCAGCACCTCGAGCGCGCGTTCGCGCAGTACCGGTCCGGAAAGGCCGCCCGCGCCGAGCGACTCGACCTCGGGCGCGGGCGTGGCCAGGCCGTCGCGGCGGATCGTGGTGTTGGTCGCCACGATTCCGTCGAGGCCGATCTGCACGGCGAGTTCGGCGACCGCGTCGATGTCCTGGTCGGCCAGGTCGGGGGCGATCTTGACCAGCAGCGGCACGTGCCGCCGCGCCGCGGTGTCCGCCGCCGCGCGCACGGCCAGCAGCAGCGGTCGCAGGACACTGACAGCCTGCAGGTCGCGCAGGCCGGGGGTGTTGGGCGAGGAGACGTTGACGACGAGGTAGTCGGCCAGCGGCGCGAGCAGCCTGGCCGAGAATTCGTAGTCGGCGATCGCCTCGGCTTCCGGCGCCACCTTGCTCTTACCGAGGTTGACGCCGACGATCGGCGACCCGACGCCCCGGGTCCGGCCCTTGCGCCGTTGCCGTTCCCGCCAGCGGGTCAGCCGGGCCGCGACGGTCTCGGCCCCGTCGTTGTTGAAGCCCATCCGGTTCACCAGCGCCCGGTCCCGGGGCAGCCGGAACAGCCGCGGCGCCGGATTGCCCGGCTGCGGGCGCGCGGTGACCGTGCCGACCTCGACGAACGCGAAGCCGAGCGCCGCGAGCCCGTCGATGCCGACCGCGTTCTTGTCGAAGCCGGCCGCCAGGCCGAACGGACCCGGGAAATCCAGCCCGAGGGCGGACACGAACAGCCCCGGATCGCGCGGGCCGCAGTACGACCGCAAGGCCCGCGCCACACCCGGCACCGCCACCGCGGCCCGGATCGCGCCGAAACCGAGATGGTGGGCGCGTTCCGGGTCCATCCGCCGGAAGACGGCCGCGAACAGGAGCCGGTAGAGCATCAACGCACCGCAGCCGGGGCGGTCTGTGTCGCAGCGGTCTGTGTCGCGGCAGAGGATGCCGCGGCGGTTTGGGCGCGTGATGCGTTAAGCCGGGCCGCGTGTTCCTGAAGCGATCCGACACCCACGTCCCCGCGCCGCAGCGCCTCGATGCCGAGCACTGCCGCGCCGAGCGCCTGGATCGTCGTGATGCAGGGCTTGCCCATCGAGACGGCGGCCGTGCGGATCTCGTAGCCGTCCAGCCGCGGCCCGACGCCGTGCGGCGTATTAATGATCAGGTCGACCTCGCCGTCCATGATCCGCTGCACGATCGTCGGCTCGCCGTTCGGTCCGGTCCCCTGTGAGTGCTTGCGCACCACGGTCGCGGTCACGCCGTTGCGCCGCAGCACCTCCGCGGTTCCCTCGGTGGCCAGGACCTCGAAGCCCAGGTCGGAGAGCGCCTTGATCGGGAACACCATCGAGCGCTTGTCCCGGTTCGCCACCGAGACGAACACCCGGCCGCCGATCGGCAGCGAGCCGTACGCCCCGGTCTGCGACTTGGCGAACGCGGTGCCGAAGTCGGCGTCGATGCCCATGACCTCGCCGGTGGACTTCATCTCCGGGCCGAGCAGCACGTCCACGCCGCGTCCGTCCGGCATCCGGAAGCGCGACCACGGCATCACGGCCTCCTTGACCGCGATCGGCGCGTCGAGCGGCAGCGCGCCGCCGTCGCCCTCGGCCGGAAGCAGCCCCTCGGCCCGCAGTTCGGCGATGGTGGCGCCGAGGCTGACCCGGGCCGCCGCCTTGGCCAGCGCGACCGCGGTGGCCTTCGAGACGAACGGAACGGTGCGCGAGGCGCGCGGGTTAGCCTCCAGCACGTAGAGGATGTCCCCGGCCAGCGCGAACTGGATGTTGATCAGGCCCCTGACGCCGACGCCCTTGGCGATCGCCTCGGTCGAGGCACGCAACCGCTTGATGTCGTGCGAGCCGAGGGTGATCGGGGGCAGCGCGCAGGCCGAGTCGCCGGAGTGGATCCCGGCCTCCTCGATGTGCTCCATGACCCCGCCGAGGTACAGCTCCGCCCCGTCGTAGAGCGCGTCGACGTCGATCTCGATCGCGTCGTCGAGGAACCGGTCCACCAGCACCGGGTGCTCGGAGACCAGGCCGGCGTGCCGCTCAAGATATTCGGCGAGCGAGGCCGAGTCGTACACGATCTCCATGCCGCGTCCGCCCAGGACGTAGGACGGCCGCACCAACACCGGGTAACCGATCTCGTCCGCGATAGCGCTGGCCTCGGGGAAGGAGAACGCGGTGCCGTGCTTAGGCGCGGGCAGACCGGCCTGCTCCAGCACCCGCCCGAACGCGCCGCGCTCCTCGGCGAGGTGAATCGCCTCGGGGCTGGTGCCCACGATCGGCACGCCGGCGTCCTTCAGCCGCTGCGCCAGGCCCAGCGGGGTCTGCCCGCCGAGCTGCACCAGCACACCGGCCAGCGGACCGGCCTGGCGTTCGGCGTGCACGACCTCGAGCACGTCTTCCAGCGTCAGCGGCTCGAAGTAGAGCCGGTCGGAGGTGTCGTAGTCGGTGGAGACGGTCTCCGGGTTGCAGTTGACCATCACGGTCTCGTAGCCGGCCTCGCGCAGCGCGAAGGAGGCGTGCACGCAGGAGTAGTCGAACTCGACGCCCTGCCCGATCCGGTTCGGC
>DASUAR010000013.1:0-17101 GCA_035763685.1 Actinocrinis sp.
CCGGCTGGAGCTGGCGGCGTTGGAGCTGTACCTCGAGCGCGGCTTCGAGCAGACGACGGTGGCGCAGATCGCCGAGCGGGCGGGGTTGGCGGAGCGCACCTTCTTCCGCCACTACGCCGACAAGCGGGAAGTGCTGTTCGGAGGCTCGGCCGAGCTCCAGGAATGGCTTGTTAACGCAGTCGCGGACACGCCGGCCGACGCCACGCCGATCGACGCGGTCGCCATCGGCCTCGACGCGATCGGCGGCGCGCTCCAGGACCGGCTCGAGTACGCGCGTCGGCGGTACCGCGTCATCAGGGCGAACCCCGATCTTCTCGAGCGGGAGCTGATCAAGCTCGCCGCGCTCACCGCAGCGCTGGCCGAAGCGCTGGAACGGCGCGGCGTCTCGCCGCTGACCGCGAACCTGGCCGCCGAGGCCGGGATCGCCGCGTTCAAGATCGGCTTCCAGCGCTGGATCGGCGCGGCCGAGGAGCAGGATCTGGCGGCGCTCATCCGGGACTCGCTCGACGAACTGCGAGCCGTGACCGCCGGGCGGCTACGACCGGCCCGGGAAACGCTGACCAGCGCTGCCGAGCACTAAGCTCCCGGCCTGGATCAGCGCTTCGAAGGCTGCGAAAGGATGCCCCCGTCGAGCTTGCCGAGCCTGTTGCTCTGCTGCCGCACGCTCGGACTTCGTCTCCAACCGGACACGGCCGGGTGAAACGGGCAGGTGCGGGCGCAGCGCGGCTCGGGCTCGGGCTCGGGCTCGGGCTCGGGAAACCGTGTGGTCGCGGGTCCACGAGGCCAGGCAAGATGGCAACGTGCTTATCAGAGAAGCCGTATCGGACGACTGGCGCTCGATCTGGCCCTTCTTCCACGCGATCGTGGCCGCCGGAGACACCTTCGCCTACCCGACCGACCTGACCGAGGACCAAGGCCGCGAGCTGTGGATGCTCGGCGCGCCGAAGCACACGGCCGTCGCCGTCGACGAATCCGGCGAGATCCTCGGCACGGCGAACATGTACGCCAACCGGCCGGGCAACGGCGCACACGTCGCCAGCGCGAGCTACATGGTCGATCCGCGGCGGTCGGGTCGCGGGGTCGGCCGTGCGCTGGTCGAATACTCGCTGGAGTGGACGCGCGCCGCCGGGTTCCGCGCGATCCAGTTCAACGCGGTCGTGCAGACGAACGTGTACGCGGTGCGGCTTTACGAATCGCTCGGGTTCAAAATCGTCGGCACCGTGCCGGAAGCCTTCAACCACCCGACCGAGGGCTACGTCGCGCTGTACATCATGCATCGCACCCTCTAGACCGGTTGTCTAGATCTCTCGGGTACTTCCTCGTCCCGCCGCGCCGCCACCGAGCGATAGGCCTGCGCCACGGCCGGGCCCGGATGCTCAGGTCGATTCGGTCGGTCCGGGTAATCCGGTGGGCGCAGATCGCCGAGGTGCGTCAAACTCGTGCGCATGCTCGTCACGATCACGGCAACGCGTCCGCCGGGGGCCGGCTGGCCCGCCACCGATCTGGGATACCTGCTGGCCAAGAACCCGGACCGGATGCAGAGCTTCGAGCATGCCTTCGGGCGCTCGCGGGTGTTCTATCCCCGGGCGGACGACGCGGCGTGCACGGTGGCGCTGCTGCTGGAGATCGACCCGATCGCGTTGGTGAAGACCCGGAATCTGGACTCCGCGGACTTCGCGCTCTCGCAGTACGTCAACGACCGTCCGTATTCCGCCTCGTCATTGCTGGCCGTGGCGCTCGGGCAGGTGTTCCGTACCGCGATCCGTGGCACGTCAAAGGAACGACCGCTGCTCGCCGCGACCGCGCTGCCCCTGACGATCCAGCTGCCCGCGGTTCCGGCGAGCGCCACGTTGATCGAGCAGCTTTTCGCACCGCTGGGCTGGGAGGTCGCCGCCGAACCCATCGCGCTCGATCCGGCGTTTCCGGACTGGGGCGCGTCACGGTACTGCGACGTGACGCTGACCGGCGTGCTGCGTCTGGCCGACGCGCTAAGCCAGCTCTACGTGCTGCTCCCGGTGCTCGACGGAGCCAAGCACTACTGGATCTCGGCCGAGGAAGTGGACAAGCTGCTGCGCGCGGGCGAGGCCTGGCTGCCGGGGCATCCGGATCGCGAGCTGATCACGCGGCGCTACCTGGGGCGTCGGCCCGCTCTCGTACGCACGGCGCTCGGGCGGCTCGCGGAGAGCGACGAGGTCGCTGAGAGCGAGTTGGACAACGCCATCGCCCCAGACGAGGCCACGGAGGCGGAGACGGAGCCGGAGACACAGTCGCGGACTGCTGCGCCGGGCGAGCCCGAATCGGCTGAGCAGCTCGCGACCGCACCCGCGCAGGCGCGCAAGCTTTCGCTGACCATACATCGCCGGGAGGCGGTGCTCGCCGCGCTCAAGGACGTCGGCGCGAAGCGTGTCCTGGACCTCGGCTGCGGTGGCGGGGCGCTGCTACGAGCCCTGATGCACGACCGCTTCTTCACCGAGATCATCGGCGTGGACGTCTCGGCGCGCGCCTTGCAGTACGCCACACGCAGCCTGCACCTCGACCGGCAGCCCGAAATGGTCGCGCGCCGGATGACGCTAAAGCAGGGCTCGTTGACTTACACGGACTCGACGCTCAAGGGTTACGACGCGGCTGTGCTGATGGAGGTCATCGAGCACGTAGATCCGCCACGTCTCGGCGCACTGGAGCATGCGGTCTTCGGCGCTGCGCGGCCCACAGCGGTGATCGTTACCACGCCGAACGCCGAGTACAACGTGCTGTACGAGACGTTGGAGGCCGGCCGGATGCGCCATCGCGACCACCGGTTCGAGTGGACGCGCGCGCAGTTCACGGATTGGGCACAGCGAGTCGGCGCGACGCACGGCTACACAGTCGAGTACCGGTCGGTGGGTGACGTCGACCCGGTGCACGGCGCGTCCACGCAGATGGCTGTTTTCACTGACGCGGCGCTCACCGGCTCGAAGGAGGTGGCGGCATGACGAACGACACGACTGACGCGACCGATGCGTCAGTCGCGGCCGAGACGACCGGCTCCGCGCAGCCGACGCCTGCCGCCAGGACCCTGACGATCCCGGAACTGTCCCTCGTGGTGCTGATCGGCGTCACCGGCTCGGGCAAATCCACGTTCGCCCGCACCCATTTCAAGCCCACCCAGATCATCTCCTCGGATGCGTGCCGCGGCGTCGTGAGCGACGACGAGAACGACCAGACCTCGACCGCCGACGCCTTCGCGCTGGTTCACCACATCGCCGGGGTCCGGCTGCGCCGCGGCCTGCTGACGGTGATCGACGCCACCAGTGTGCAGCGGCCCGCGCGCGCTGCCCTGATCAACGTCGCCCGCGACCACGACGTGCTGCCGGTAGCCATCGTGCTCGACCTGCCGGAGGGCGTGTGCCGGGAGCGCAACGCGCATCGGCCGGAGCGGGCGATGGTCGGCCCGCACGTGATCGGCCGGCAGCGCAAGGACCTGAAGGCGAACCTGCACGGTCTCGAGCGCGAGGGCTTCCGCAAGGTCCACGTGCTGCGCTCGGTCGAGGAGGTCGAGCAGGCGGTCGTCGAATACGAGAAGGCGTACAACGACAAGCGCGAGCTGACCGGGCCGTTCGACATCATCGGTGATGTGCACGGCTGCCGCGCCGAGCTGGAGTCACTGCTGGTCCGGCTCGGATACGCGCTCGTGCGAGACGGCCAGGATCGACCGATCGACGCGCTGCCGCCGACCGATCCCGAGACCGGCGTGGCGCGCACCGCGGTGTTCGTGGGGGATCTGGTCGATCGCGGACCGGACACGCCCGGAGTACTGCGCCTCGCCATGGGCATGGTCGAGGCCGGACATGCGCTGTGCGTGCCCGGGAACCACGAGAACAAGCTGGTGCGCGCGCTGGGCGGACGCAAGGTTCAGCACACTCACGGCCTGGCCGAATCGCTGGAGCAACTCGGCCGCGAGGACGAGGAGCTCCGCAAGCGGGTCGCGGAGTTCTGCCGCGGCCTGATCAGTCACTATGTGCTCGACGGCGGACGCCTGGTCGTCGCGCACGCCGGGCTCAAGGAGGCTTATCAGGGTCGCGCTTCGGGTCGGGTGCGCTCGTTCGCCCTGTATGGCGAGACCACCGGAGAGACTGACGAGTACGGGCTGCCGGTCCGTTACCCGTGGGCCAACGAGTACCGCGGCAAGGCAATGGTCGTATACGGCCACACTCCCGTACCTCGGCCGAACTGGGTCAACAACACCATCTGCCTGGACACCGGCTGCGTTTTCGGCGGCGAGCTGACCGCGCTGCGCTATCCCGAGCGCGAGCTCGTCGCGGTTCCCGCCGAGCAGGTCTGGTACGAGCCGGTCCGGCCGCTCAACGCTGTCGGATCGGGCGCTGTCGGATCGGGCGGCGCCGGGAACCGCGAGCCGGGCGTGCTCGACCTCGGCGACGTGCTCGGACGGCGCACGGTCGAGTCGCGGCTGATGGGCAACCTGGTCGTGCGCGAGGAGAACGCGGCGGCGGCGCTGGAGGTGATGAGCCGCTTCGCGGTCGATCCTCGATGGCTGATCTACCTGCCGCCGACGATGGCTCCGGTAGCCACCTCGCGGCGCGAAGGGTTCCTGGAGCACCCGGAGCAGGCTTTCGGGTACTTCCGCGAGGCCGGCGTCAGCACGGTGGTGTGCCAAGAGAAGCACATGGGTTCACGCGCCGTCGTGATCGTGGCTCGCGACGAGGCGACGGCCGCGGACCGCTTCGGCGTTGCCGACGGCTCCCGCGGCGTCGTGGTCACCCGCACCGGCCGGCCGTTCTTCGACGACCAAGCGCTGACCGCGGCGCTGCTCGATCGCCTGCGCCGGACCATCGGCGACGCAGGGCTCTGGGATGTGCTGGCCACGAGCTGGCTGGCCCTGGACTGCGAGCTGTTGCCCTGGTCGGCAAAGGCGATGGGCCTGCTGCGCGACCAGTACGCGGCGGTCGGCGCGGCGGCGCGCTCCTCGCTCGGGGCGGCGGTCGATCTGCTCGGCCGGGCAGCGGCGCGTGGGCTGGATGTGGCCGACGTGCGGGCGGCGCAGTCGAAGCGGCTGGACGACGCGCGGTCGTTCACGGCCGCCTACGGCCGGTACTGCTGGCCGACGTCGGGCTTGGACGGCGTGCAGCTCGCACCGTTCCAGATCCTCGCGGCCGAGGGCGCCGTGTGCGCCACCCGCGACCACGGCTGGCACCTGGATCGGCTCGACCGGCTGTGCGCCGCCGATCCGCAGCTGTTGCGCCGCACGGACCGGCGTGTCGTCGAACTCGACGACACGCGGCAGGTCGCCGAGGCGACCGCGTGGTGGGAGCGGATGACCGAGAGCGGCGGCGAGGGCATGGTGGTCAAGCCGCACGCCGCGCTGGTGCGCGACGGACGGCGGATCGTGCAGCCGGGCGTGAAGTGCCGCGGACCCGAGTACCTGCGCATCATCTATGGGCCCGAATACCTGGAGCCGCGCAATCTCGCGCGGTTGCGGGGGCGCTTCCTCGGCCGAAAGCAGTCGCTGGCGCTGCGCGAGTACGCCCTCGGGCTGGAGGCCCTGGAGCGTTTCGTCGCGCGTGAGCCGCTGTACCGGGTGCACGAGAGCGTGTTCGCGGTGCTCGCCCTGGAGTCGGAGCCGGTGGACCCGCGCCTCTGAGCTGTGCCCGGCAAACCCGCGCCTGGCAAACCCGCGGCTGTGAAAACGCTCGCCGAGGCGGCATGCTGTCGCCGTTTCTGTTTTTGCACCGGCTCGCAACGGTCTCCTGGTCGTCAGGTCGGAGGGCGGATGCGTGACGCGCGTCGGCCGAAGAGTCAGGAGCGGCGATGCACCGGATACCACCGAGCGGCGGGCGCGACGATGCCGCCCTGGTCCTGGCCGCGCGGGCCGGAGACCAGGCGGCGATGGACGAACTGGTCGCCCGCTACCTGCCGCTGCTCTACAACATCGTGGGACGCGCGCTCGACGGCGACCACGAGGTTGACGACGTCGTGCAGGAGACGCTGTTCCGCGTCGTGGACCGGCTGCGCGATCTGCGCGACCCGTCGGCCTTCCGCTCGTGGATGGTGGCGATCGCGGTGCGGCAGGTGCGCGATCGGTGGTCGGCGCGCCGGGCCCGGCCGGGCGGGTTCGACCTGGCCGCCGCGTTCCCGGCGCAATCGGCCGACCCGGGCGCGGACTTCGTGGACCTGACGATCCTGCGGCTGGAGCTGGCGGATCAGCGCCGCGAGACCGCGCTGGCGACCCGCTGGCTGGACGAGGACGACCGGGAGTTGCTGGCGCTGTGGTGGCTGGAGGCCGCCGGGGAGCTGAGCCGCGCCGAGTTGGTCGAGGCCCTGGGGCTGACGCCTGGCCATGCCTCGGTGCGTGTGCAGCGCATGAAGGCGCGGCTGGATGCGTCCAGGAGCGTGGTGCGGGCGATCGAGTCGGTGCCCCGGTGCGCGCAGTTCGACGCCGTTGCGCGCCGCTGGGACGGTCGTCCGACGTCGGCGTGGCGCAAGCTGTTCGCGCGTCACGTGCGTGAATGCGTGGTCTGCGCTCGGCACCGCGAAGGCCTCGTCGCCGCCGAGCGGCTACTGGCGGGGCTGGCTCTGGTCCCGGTGCCCGCGTTGCTCGTCGCGCATTTGACCCGAGCGACGGCCGGCTTCGCGGTTTCCACAAGCGCGGCGGAGGCGGCGACGAGGCGTGCGGCCGACGTGTCGGGGCGATCCGCGCAGTCCGCCCGGAGAGCGACGAGCCGTGGCCGCAGTGCGCATGCGCGGAACGGCAACGTAACCCGGCACCTCGCGGTACACGCCTCGGGTAAGGCCGTTTCCGCAGTCGCGGCCGCAGTCGTCGCGGTGGGCGCAGGTGCGGCGTACGCGGTCACCCACAATCCGGCCCACACCACTGTCACGGCAGCGACGAGGAGCCCGTCGCCCGCCGCCGGCGCGCCGTCCGCGACACCCAGCGCGTCAGCGAGTGCGTCAGCGAGCGCCTCGCCCTCGCCGAGCCACGCGCCGTCCGGCACGTCCCTCGCCGCCGATCTGGCCACGGCTCAGCTGGATCTCAGCGCCTCGACCACATATCTACAGTCCGGATACAACGAGGTGCCGCAGTGGCGCCGCATCGACACCGAGGCCGCGCCGAACGGCGACGTCTACGTCGCCTGGCAGGCTTCCGGCGGCATCCACGTCAGCCCGCTGACCTCCGCGGGCAAGCGGTCCGGTTCCGACATCGTCGTCTCCGGCGCGCAAGAGGTCAGCGGCCTGGTCGCGCTCGACGACGGCTTCGCGCTGCTTACCCGGATGGCGGATACGAGCACGAACATGTGGGGCGAGACCGCGGCCTGGCTGGTGCGCTATCGCTCAACCGGCAGCCGGATGTGGGCGGTCAAGCTCACCGGAGCGTCCTCGAACGACACCGCGCCGGTGCTCGATGGCGCGCTGCGCTGGGACGGGACGCGGTTCGGCGCCTACTTCGTCATCCACGGCGCGGGCGGCTTCGCCAGCGGTCACTTCGGCGACAAGCTGGTCTACGTAAGCTCCGGCGGCGCGCTGCTCTCCGGCGGCTGGTCGTGGGGATGCAGCCACAACGAGGGCATCGACCTGTGGCCACAGTCCTCGGGACCGTTCGCCTCGCTGTGTTACGACGACTGGCGCTCCGGACTGTTCGTCAGCACCGGGATCGCGGCGCCCGACGACGCGCCGGTGATCCAGCGCGCGCAGTGCTGGGCCGGATACTGCGGCGGGATTCCCGGCGGTCTCACGCGCACGTCGAGCGGCCGGTTCGCCACCCTCTTCTCCTCCACCGGCATGGCGGCGCAGAAGCTCAACCCGGCCGACTCTTCCGGGCGCGGCTGGACGGTGACACCGCGGTGGCAAACCCATCAGGTCGCGGTCGCTTTCCTCAACAGCGGCGCCACCGCGGCTGTGGGCAACCCGGTCTATCTCACCAGTGATTCCTCGGTGGACAACGTGGATCCGCACATCGCCCCCTACGGCGCGAACGGCTTCCTGGTCTCGTGGGAGAGCGTCGCGGGGGCTTCGTGCAACGCGGGTACGTGCACTGGCACGTTCACCGGCACGCACATTCGGGTCATCGACAAGGACGGCCGGTTTCTGACCCCGGACCTTGTCGTTCAGGCGCACGTAGCCGGTGACATCGCCGTGCTGCCGAGCGGTGGGCTGGTCTGGGCCGCGCCGGCGGCCACGCCGTCGTACGCGGCTGCGCTCAACGGGACCGGCCCCACGACCCGCACCTTGACGATCGCCACGCTGAGCCTTAGCTGATCCGGTGCGAAGTCCTGGCGGGACGACGTCGGCGCCGCAGCAGCACGAACGCGAGGCCGGAAAGTCCGGCCAGGACCGTGATGGCTGCCGCGGCCGCCGCGAGGATGGCCGGCCTGCCGAATCCGGCGTGATCCGCGGCGCCTGAGTCTTGCGCGCTCCCGCCGGTTTCGGCTGCATTCCCGATCGAGGCCGCAGCGGACTGATTCGGCGGCGTGACGACGGTGAGTACGACATCGTGTCCAGATCCACCCAGATAACTGATTCGGTACGTGCCGCCGCTCGCGCTGGACAGCGTGGCCCCTTCGCCGAGTCCTGCGAAGGTTCCGGCGACCGGTCGACCACCCGTGTTCCGCACGAGGGTGATCTTCTCGCCTGACAGCAGGCCCGACGCGGCTGCGGCGTTGACGTTCAACGCGCCCGCGAGACGGACAGTGCCAGTGGTCTGAATCGGTGCGGACCCCGACCCGGAATTCGCCGCGCCCGAGCCGAGCGTCACGCAGAGCGTGCCTTGGCGCGACTCGAGGAGCGTTCCGGCGCTGATCGTCGCGCCGGTCCCGAGTGTGAGGGTACCCTGATTCACTTGCCACGAGCCGCCGGGCGTCGATGCGTGCCCGGTCAAGGTGAGCGTCCCGGTTCCGGTCTTGGCTATGCCACCACCGGCTCCCGCGATGGTCCCCGCGAAGGCGGTCGAGGCACCATCGCCGACGGTCAGCGAGTTGCGGCCGAGATTGACGACGCTGCCGGCCACGCCAGTCAGGTTCCTGATGCTTTGATTCCCGGCCGCGGAAATATCGAAGCGTGCGCCGCTGCCCGTCAACGCCAGGCCACTGCTGGCCGCGATACCGCCTGCACCGATGCCCGAGCCGAGCGCGAGTGTGCCGGACGACACGGTCGTGGCGCCGGTGTAGGCCATGCTTCCGGTGAGCGTGGTCGTCGCCGTGCCTGACTGGGTGAGCGCGCCGGCACCGCTGATATCGGCGAGCGTGAGGGCCGTGCTGATGTCGCGCGCGACGAGAGCGCCGTCGTTGGTGATCCGATCCGCCGCCGTGCCGGTCAGCAGTCTGCTGTCACCGCCGGCCCGGCCGGTGCCGAGCAGGAGTGTCGCGCCGCGGCCGATGGTGGTCGTGCCGTGGTAGTTCATCGGGGTCGCGAAGGTGACGGCATTACCCGGCGTGGGGTTCAACGTCACCGAGGCGTTCGCGGGCGTGCTCAACGAGTCGTGGTAGATCCCGCCGGAGATCGGCGTGTCCAGCGTGACCGGTCCGTCGTAGTCGAACGCCAGGCTGCCGTTATTGTGAACATTGATATAGTCCGCGGGAGTGCCGGGCAGGAAGAAGTCGCTGGTCGTGCCGTCGCCCCACTGCACGTGTGCGCCTTCGATGTTGATGCCGCGGATGTTGGCGTTGCCGCGGACCGCGGCGAAATTCAGGGAGCTGTCACTGAGCGACGGGTTGCCGGGCACGCCGGTGTCCGCGTAGCTGTACACGCCGGTCATCACCACCAGGCCACCGCCGGTGGAGTGGAAGTTGATGTCGTCGCCCCAGTGGTTTTCGTAGAAGTTCTGCCGCAGCACCAGGTTGTAGTCCGGCATGGCGGTGACGATCGCGGAGCCGGTGTTCACGACGGCCTTCGCGTTCGGCAGCGACAGCGGATAGTACGGCTTGCCGAACGCCATCCCGGTTCCGTTGTAGATCACGCCGCTGAAGGGGTGCGTTCCGGCCAGGTCCAGCGTGCCCCAGTTGTTGCGTGGCTGGAAAAGCAGGCCCGAGCCGCTGATCGTGCCGAGGTTGTAGTCGCGGTTGATGATCTGCAGGTACAGCGTTCCGTCGACCTCGATGTTGTCCTCGTTGAGCGCGTAACCGGGCGTGTTGTACGGATAGTGGCCGATGACCCCGGTCGATCCGCCCTTGCCGTACCAGAGCGTCGCACCCGCCGCGACGATGATCGCCGGCGGATCCGGGTTGGACACGGTGGTGTGCGGATGCGGCCCACTGGTCGTGGTGACCACCTGGTGCCTGCGGCTGGCCGGAAGCGTGAAATCGCTGTCCTTGCTCAGGACCAGCGTGCCGGGACCGTTCGGCGCGCGAACGGTCAGCGTGCCTTCGCCGGACAGCGCGCCGTGGTACGTCGTCGTTCCTGGCGGCAGGTTGACCACCGAGTCGCCGCTCAGCGTCACGTTCTGTCCGGCGAGGACCTGACTGGTGATGTCGATGAGCGCGCTGGCCGCAGGCGCGACGCGTAACACGCGGTCCGCCCCGTGCTGCTGCTGCACTGCCGCCACCACCACACCGAAGGCCACAGCCAGCGCCGCAACCGATCTGACGCCGCCTAAGGCGCCACGATCCCGCTGAGCGCGAGCCACGTTTTCGTCTTTCACCGGCTGCCCTGCTCTCTTCTCGATCATCCTGCGGCCAGTCCGCGGGCCGCGAGGTCCCGAACAGGTGACGCCGCGCGCGAGCGCCGAAAACGGAAATCCGCGTAGGCGAGGTCCGGGTGAAAGAACCACGCCCCCGCTCGGCTCCATCCCTTGTCCGCGCGGTGGTCCCGCAGGTCGATCGCCCGGCGCGCGGTCGCCGCGCCCAGCCGGGATCGCGCGGCATTGACACGCCCCGGAACCCTCGGGCACGTTCCACGGTGCCGCCGCTGCCTCTCGAAGGGGCCGGCCGCTGTCCAGCCGCAATGAATGAGCCAAGGATTTCGACATGCCGCGATCGCTCGCAAGCCGCTCTCGCAGACCGGACCGGAAGCGCCCGAGGATCGCCGCCGCGGCCGCCCTGCTCCTGCCGACCGGGCTGGTGACGGGCATCGCGGTGGAGTCCCAGGCGGCGACGGTCGGATGCCAGGTCACTTACTCGGTCACCAGCCAGTGGCCCGGCGGCTTCGGCGGGTCCGTGGCCATCACCAACCTCGGCAGCGCGATCAACGGTTGGACCCTGACATGGTCGTTCGCGGCCGGGCAGACGGTGACCCAGGCGTGGAATGCCACGGTGGTGCAGAGCGGATCGACCGTGTCCGCCGCCAACGTGTCGTACAACGCGTCGATCCCGACCAACGCGAGCGTGACCTTCGGATTCAACGGCTCGTTCACCGCAAGCAACCCTTCGCCGACGACGTTCGCGCTCAACGGCGTCACGTGCACCGGCGTCACCTCACCGAGCGGGAGCCCGTCCGCGAGCGCGAGCGCGAGCCCGTCGATGAGTCCGAGCGCGAGCCCAAGCAGCAGCCCCACCTCCGGACCGCCAACGGTAGCCGCGGACGGCACCGGTAAGTACCCGACGATCCAAGCCGCGATCGACGCGGTACCGGCGGGCAATACCAGGCCGGTCACCATCACGATCAAGCCGGCCACGTACCGCGAGATCGTGACCATCCCCGCGAACAAGCCCTACGTCACTCTGCAGGGCCTCGGCTCCTCCGCGAGCAGCACGGTGATCGTGAACAACCGCAGCAACGCCGGCGGCTACGGCACGGCCGGCAGCGCGACCGTGTTCGTATACGGCCACGATTTCACCGCCGAGAACCTGACCATCTCCAACGACTACGGAGTCGGCAGCCAGGCCGTGGCCGCGAACGTCACCGCCGACAGGGCGGTCTTCAACGGCGTGCGGTTCCTGGGCAATCAGGACACCTTGCTGGTCAACGACACAGCGCGGGCCTACTTCGTGAACAACTACATCGAGGGCACCGTCGACTTCATCTTCGGCGGCGGCACCGCCGTGTTCAACAGCTGCGACATCTACGAGAAGCGCACATCCGGCGGCCCGGTCACCGCCGCGCGCACACCGGCGAGCCAGACCTACGGGCTGCTGATCTACAAGTCCACCATCACCGGCGCGGTGAACAACACGACGCAACTCGGCCGCCCCTGGGGCCCGGCCGCGCAGGTGCTCTATCGGGAATCCACCCTGAGCGCCACGATCGCGACCGGCCAGCCGTGGATCGACATGAGCGGCAACGTGTGGACCAACGCGCGCTTCTTCGAATACAAGGACACCGGCCCCGGAGCGACGTTGAACGGCAACCGGCCGCAGATGACGGACGCGCAGGCCGTCGACTACACCCCGCAGAAGTATCTGGCCGGCTCCGACGCCTGGAACCCGATCGGCTGACCCGCGCAAACGCCACCGGCCCGACCTCGGTGAGGTCGGGCCGGTTCCGGTTCAACTGTCAGGCGCACACCGCCGTCATGGCCGGCGGTAGAGCGCGCTGGTCAGCTCTTCGCCTGAGCGTGCTTCATCACTGCCGCGGAAGTCGGCGGAGCGTCCGTCGCCAACGGCTGCGCGAAGTACCCGATGAAGTCGACGACCAGCTGAATCGTCGAGCCGCCGTTGTAGAAGTCCTGCTTGCCGTTGCTCATTGGCGCCAGCACCGCGTTCGGCACCGTCTGGCCCGCCACGTAGTTCACGTTCGACACCGTCGGAATCGACGTGGCCGCGGAGGGATCCGGGACCACGCTGACGTACCCGGACCCCTGCGGCTGCGTCACCGTGACGTTGTACAGCGCCGCCGACATCGCGGAGACGGGAACGTTGAAGGCGCGCGACATGGCGAACCAGATGTAGTACCCGTTCGGCAGCGCACCTCCCGCGTCCCCCTTGCGCGTGTCCAGCAGCCGCGTCGGGAACCAGGGCACGAACTTCGCCGTCGCCGTGGTCTCGAAGTAACCCTCGAGATCCGCGAGCAGGTCGGCCGATCCGGAGCTGTTCAGGTAGAAATCTATCCTGCGGTCGGCCGGGATCGGCACGATGACCAGGTTCGGGGTGATCTGATGCGCCCCGAAGTTGATGTTCGAGATCGTCGGGACGCCGCCGGGGCCGTCGGGGTAGACCGTGAGGTTGCCTCCGGCTCCGGTGTTGACCGCGGTCACGTTCATCACCAGCGCCGTGGCGTCGCCGGGAACCGACGCGGGAACCGGCAGCGAGACGTGACCGTCCGGGCCGACGCGACCGCCGACGCCGCCGGTCCCGTTGCGCGTGTCCATGATCCGGGTCGGCGTGATCGACGCGAGCCCGGCGTTCGTCGGGTCGTCGCCGGTCGTGTAATAGCCTTCGAGGTCTGCGATCAAGTGCGCCGATCCCGACGAGTGCACGTAGAACACGACGTTGTCGCCGGGCTCCAGCGAGACCGTCACCAGGTTCGCGACCGTCTGTCCGGCCGCGTAGTTCAGGCTCGACACCGTCGGGCGCTGCGTCATCCCCGTGTCGTAGATCGTGATGTCGCCGCCCGCCTTCGGCTGCGTGACCGTCACGTTCAGCACCACGGCCGACAGCGCGCCGTGGCCGGAAGCGGTCACCGACGAGGGCAGCTGCAGCGTCAGGGTCTGCATCGCGCCGACCGCGCCGACCGGCGCGCCGGTCCCGTTGCGGGTGTCGAGCAGGCGGGTCGGGCTCACGGCGTGGTAGCCGTCGCCGACGGTGAGCCACTGCGGCGCGCTGGTCGAGGTGTTGCCGTGGGCGTCCTTCACCGTTACGGAGACCTTGTAAGTACCCTCCCACTCCAGCTTCGTCGCGATCAGGTTGGCGGAGGACACGACCGGGGCGGCGCCATCGCCGAAGTCGAAGCTGTACGTCGCACCCGTGCCGGCGCCGGTGGTCCGCGACGCGTCGAGCGTGACGTTCGTCTTGCCGGTCGCGTCGCCCGCGCCGGTGGACGCGATGAGGTGCGCGGCCAGCGGGCCCGGGAGCGTGGGCACCGGAGTCGGCACGGTCGCGTTGAACCGGATGAAGCCGACCAGCGCCGGCGCGGTGGCCTGCTCGCAGTGGTCCTCGAAAGTCGCGTTGAGCGTGGTCAGCTTCCCGGTGTTGTCGGACGCGATCTCATAGATGGTGAAGGTGCCGAACTCCCCGTTGCAGCCGCGTCCGTAGCCGCTGACGTCGATGCCTGGCTGCGCGACCGGGAACAGGTAGCGCGTGGCGCCGGTGTATGTGCCGGGCACGAGCTGTTCGTTCGCGGGCGCGGTGAGAGTGAGCGAGTACCCGCCCGCGTTCGCGGAGATCGCGCTGTGGTTGCCGCTCACGGCCACGCCCGACCCCGTCACGTCCACTGATTGGCCCTGGCCGATGTAGTCGCCGCTGGCGCTCAGAAAGGAGAACTCATCGGCGTTCGCCGACGTGGTTCCCGAGTTGGCCGGCGGCGTGATCGGCGCGGCGCTCGACGGCAGCGTCGGCACGGGCGTCGTCGTGGTGGCGTTGTAGCGGATGAAACCGACGAGAGACGGCGCCGTCGTCGACTCGCAGGACTGCTTGAACGTCGCGTTGAAGCTCGTCGCCGTGACTTCGATGACGGTGAAGGTGCCGTAGTAGTTGCTGCAGCCGCGGCCGTTGCCGGAGAGCGAGATTCCGGAGTAGGTGCCCACGGCCAGCGACTGGCCGGCCGGAGCGGACAAGTTCAGCGTCCAGCCGCCGGTGCCCCCGGCGGTGACCGCGACAGTGCCGGCCGTCAGGGTCACGGTGGGGTCGGTGTAGTCGACCGTCACCCCGCCTCCGATGGGGTCGCCCAAGGCGCTGGCGAAGTAGAACTCGGTGGGCGCGGTTCCGACTCCCGCGTGCGGGGCCGGCGTCGAGGCCGACGCGGCGTGCGCCGCGACCGACGGCAGAGCGCCGGCCAGGAGCACGGCCGAAACAGCCGCAGCGGTTATTCGTAGAGAACGCAAAAATGCCCCCCAGTGATCTTAGCCAATTGACGATGTCGCCGCGCTCGACCTCCCGTGCGACAAAGCATTCTCTGCGCACCGCAAGGACGGTGTCAAACGACTTGCGTGAGAGTTCTGATTTCGGCTCTGACCTTAGGTTTTATGCCTCGTGGCGGGTGGATCGCAGCCATCGCGACCAGTCGCCGCGAGGCCGCGGAACGCACGGCCGCCAACTGTTCGACGGCACTTGGCGCGCGTGCGCGGAAAAGTCTCCGTACGATGGCGCGAGGCCGCCGGCCGCCTGACCCTCGTGGAGGACGAGCAACGATGAGAGCGCTTCTATACGCCACCCTCATCGCTCTGATCTGCTCAATGGCCGGGACGCCGCTGGCGATACGGTTCTTCACCCGCCGCGGCTGGGGCCAGGAGATCCGCGAGGACGGGCCGAAGACGCATCTCGTCAAGCGGGGCACGCCGACGATGGGGGGCGCGGTCATCGTGCTCTCCACGCTGGTCGCGTACTTCGTGACCAAGCTGGTGACGGTGAAGGCCCCGACGAGTTCGGCCCTGCTCGTGCTCTTCCTCATGGCGGGTCTCGGCGTGGTCGGCTTCGTGGACGACTTCATCAAGATCTACCGGCGGCGTTCGCTGGGCCTGCGGGCGAAGGCGAAGTTGGTCGGCCAGTCGGCCGTCACGCTCGTGTTCGCGGTGCTGGTGCTGCATTTCCCGAACTCCGCGGGTCTCACGCCGGCCAGCGAACACGTCTCGTTCCTGCGCGATATCGGCTGGCTCAGCCTCGGTCCGGCGTTGTTCGTGGTCTGGAGTTATGTGATGATCGCGGGCTGGTCCAACGCGGTCAACCTGACCGACGGTCAGGACGGACTGGCCACCGGCGCCTCGGTGATGGCGTTTGCCGCGTACCTGGTGATCGGTCTGTGGCAGTACGGCCAGAACTGCGCCGCGTCACCGGGCAAAGGCTGCTACGAGGTGCGCGACCCGCTGGACCTGACGATCGTGGCGGCCTCGGTGATGGGTGCCTGCTTCGGCTTCCTGTGGTGGAACGCCGCCCCAGCGAAGATCATCATGGGCGACACCGGTTCGCTCGCGCTGGGCGGCGCCTTCGCGGGGCTCGCGATCTGCACGCGCACCGAACTGCTCGCCCTCATCATCGGCGGCCTGTTCCTCATGGAACTGCTCTCGGTGGTGATCCAGGTCGGCTCCTTCAAGCTGCGCCACGGCAAGCGGGTGTTCAAGATCGCGCCGATCCACCACACCTTCGAGCTGATGGACTGGCCGGAGATCAACATCACGATCCGATTCTGGATCATCGGCGGACTGTGCTTCGCGCTCGGCCTCGGCGTGTTCTACGGCGGCTTCAAGGCCTCGGGATAGCGGCGGCGCAGTCCCTCGCGCGGTCATCACCCGCCACCGGTCACAGCCGTCACCGGCTTGGTTGAGCAAGCCGCTCGCGGGCTTCCATCAGGGCGAAGCCGAGCAGGTTCAGGCCGCGCCACTGCGTCGGATCGGTGGCCTTCTCGTTCGCCGCGCCGAGGCCGATGCCCCAGACGCGGTCACGCGGGCTGGCCTCGACGAGCACCCGATTCGCCGTGCCGAGCAGGAATTCGCGTCGCGCCGGGTCCTGTCCGAACTTAGCCACATTGCCCGCCACCACCAGCTCGAACCGGCGCGAGGTCCACAGCTCCTCGTCGAATCCGCGCACCAGACGGCCGAGGTTCTTCGCCTCCGCCGGGGAGCGGGCCGCCAGGATCCGCGCGAGCGCTTCCTCGTCACCGAACAGCCGCGCCTTGCCGGCCATCATCCAGTGCTCCGCGGAGGCATAGTCGACCCCGTCGACGGTGAACAAGCACGGCCACCACTGACTCAGGCAGCCCTTGCCGACAGTGCCGTCCACCTGCGGCTGATGGCCCCAGAACATCAGCCATTTCGGCACGGCGCCCGCCGCGAGGATCTCAGCAAGCTGCTCGCGGGAACGCGCCTTCGTCGGATCTAGGCGATGTTGAGCGTTGATGGCCGTCATACCGTGCATCGTGCCAGCCCGCGCTGACCGTCACTCAGCCCACTAGGCGGTGTTGGGGAATGTATCAAGGCAACGATCCGGCCGCCGCTTTGTCGGGGATCGTGATGGCGAATCGCCACGCGCCGCCAGGCGCAGATGGTTCACTGCGCGACGAGCCTGGGCGTGCGGCCGCAGCGTCCTCA
>DASUAR010000014.1:0-7428 GCA_035763685.1 Actinocrinis sp.
GAGGACGCTCCGGCCGCACGCCCAGGCTCGTCGCGCAGTGAACCATCTGCGCCTGGCGGCGCGTGGCGATTCGCCATCACGATCCCCGACAAAGCGGCGGCCGGATCGTTGCCTTGATACATTCCCCAACACCGCCTAGTAACGCCGCTCCTGCTTCTGCTTGCAGCTGACGCACAGCGTCGCCCGCGGGAAGACCTGGAGGCGCGCCTTTCCGATCGGCTCGCCGCAGGTCTCGCAGGCGCCGTAGGTTCCGGCCGCGATCCGGGCCAGCGCCCGCTCGGACTGAAGCAGCATCTCCCGCGCGTTGGCCGCGATCGACATCTCGTGCTCGCGCTCGAAGTTCTTCGACCCGGCGTCTGCCTGGTCGTCCCCGGCGCCGTCGCTGGCGTCGCGCAGCAGGTCGGCCAGGGCGTTGTCGGCCGAGGCCACGTCCGCGCGCAGCCGGTCGACCTCGGCGCGCAGGTCGGTCTCGACCTCGTTGACCTCTGCCTCGGTCCACGGGTCCTCGCCGGGACGCACCGGCAGCGCGCCAGGGGCACCGCGGCCGGCGGTGCCGTTGGCCGCGACCAGCGTGGGCTCGGGCGTGGGCGCCTCTGTCTTGGGCTTCGCGGCCGCGGCCCGCCCACCTCGCGAGGCGGGCACCTTGTTCGCCGGGCCGGAGGCCGCAGGACGCTGCGCAGGCTTGGCCGCCGTCTTTTTACCGGCCTTCTTCGCGGCCGGAGCGGAAATCGCCGGTGACGCGGCGGGGGCGGAATTGCGCGCGGTGCTGCTCACGGGTGCATCCCTCGCTCTCAGATCGGAAACGGCCGCTCCGGACGGCGAAAGGGAAGCTACCGGGGCGGCTCGGGTGCGGGCGTTGTGGTGGGGGTGGGGAAGCGCTCCGACGCCCGTCACCCATTCCGCACAACGGGTTACGCGTGCGATTGGTGCCCGTCCCTCTCCATCACTAATCACGAAACGGCAAAGAACTTTTTCCGCCACGGCTCTAGCCCGCCTGAGTGACCCGCCGAGGCACCCGGTTTAACCTGCGCGAAGAGAGTCCAGCCGCTCCCCGAGCCCGGCCGGTGGATCCGAGATTTCGGCCACCTTGTCTCGGCTGGTGACACCAGACACGAGCCGGACATTGCGCCGTGGGACGCCCAGCGCCTCGGCGAGCGCCCTGAGCGCCGCCTCGGTCGCCTTGCCGTCCACCGCGCGCGCCGATACCGCGACCACCAGCGCGGCATGAGCGCCGTCGGCGCCGTACGTTCCGCCGACCTTGGTTCTGCTCGCTCCCGGCTTCACGCGGATAGCGATCCGCACGGCGGGAGCGGGTCCGTCGTGTCCGGGAGGCAATTGAGGCGGCTGTGGTCGGGCCATGGCTCTACACTATGAACCGCAGTCCGAACAGGCGTGGATGGGGACAGTAACGCCGCGTGCAGCCGCGAGCGAGCCAGGGATGGTGTGAGCCTGGCGGCGGGCACGGCGCGAAGATCACCCCGGAGCCGCCGGAAGAACCGCGCAGCGGCCGCCATCACCGGCGTGCCGCAGCGCTCAGTAGAACCGGCCGGGCAGCACAACGAGAGGGCCTGGGGCTGCGTGTCGCAGCACTTCCGGGCCAAGAAGGGTGGTACCGCGGGAACCCCGCGGCTGTGATTTCGAACGCTGTGATTTTCGAACGCAGTGTTCGTCGGCACGGCGCGGGCGCCTCGTCCCTTCGCGACCGAGACATACGCTCGCGAGAGGGACGAGAGACATGTATCGCCCGGTACCCGCCCAAGTGGACCTGGTGGCCTTGGAGCACGAGGTGCTCGGCTTCTGGCGCGACCACCGCGTCTTCCACAAGTCCCTGGAGGCCACCGCCGACGGCCCGCGGTGGACCTTCTACGAGGGACCGCCGACCGCCAACGGCATGCCCGGCACCCACCATGTCGAGGCTCGCGTCTTCAAGGACATCTTCCCGCGCTTCAAGACCATGAAGGGCTACCGGGTCGAGCGGCGCGCCGGCTGGGACTGCCACGGCCTGCCGGTGGAGCTGGCGGTGGAGAAGGAACTCGGCTTCACCGGCAAGCAGGACATCGAGGCCTACGGCGTCGCCGAGTTCAACGCCAGGTGCCGCGAATCGGTCAAGCGGCACGTCGGCGAGTTCGAGAAGATGACCGAGCGGATGGGTTACTGGGTCGACCTGTCCGAGGCGTACTGGACCATGAACCCCGGCTACATCGAGTCGGTGTGGTGGTCGCTCAAGCAGATCTTCGACAAGGGCCTACTGGTCCAGGACCACCGCGTCGCTCCGTACTGCCCGCGGTGCGGTACCGGGCTGTCCGACCACGAACTCGCGCAAGGTTACGAGACCGTCGTCGACCCGTCCGTGTTCGTGCGCTTCCCGCTGACCTCCGGGCCGCTGGCCGGCGACGACGGCAAGGAACGGGCCGCGCTGTTGGTCTGGACGACGACGCCGTGGACGCTCGTGTCCAACACCGCAGTGGCCGTACATCCGGACGTGACTTACGTCGTCGCGACGGACGGTAACGAGCGGCTTGTCGTCGCGGAGCCGTTGCTGGCCAAGGCTTTGGGCGAGGGGTGGACCGCCACCGGCGAGTCCTTCACCGGCCGGGAGATGGAGCGCTGGCACTACCAGCGGCCGTTCGAGCTCGTCGCCTTCCCGATGGGACCGGACGGGCAGAGCCCTGACACGCACTTCGTCGTGCTCGGCGACTACGTCACCACCGAAGACGGCACCGGCCTGGTGCACCAGGCCCCCGCGTTCGGCGAGGACGACCTGAAGGTCTGCCGCGCGTACGGCCTGCCGGTGGTCAACCCGATCCGGCCGGACGGGACCTTCGAGGAGAGCGTGCCGCTGGTCGGCGGGGTGTTCTTCAAGAAGGCCGACGAGAAGCTGACCGCCGATCTCAAGGCCCGCGGCCTGCTGTTCCGGCACCTCGAATACGAGCACTCCTATCCGCACTGCTGGCGCTGCCACACGGCCCTGCTCTACTACGCGCAGCCGTCCTGGTACATCCGCACCACGGCGGTGAAGGACGCGCTGCTGCGCGAGAACGAGCGGACGAACTGGTTCCCGGAGAACATCAAGAACGGCCGCTACGGCGACTGGCTGAACAACAACATCGACTGGGCGCTCTCCCGCAACCGCTACTGGGGCACCCCGCTGCCGATCTGGCGCTGCCCGCAGGGGCACCTGACCTGTGTCGGCTCGCTGACCGAGCTCGGCGAACTGGCCGGGCGCGACGTGTCCGGGCTCGATCCGCACCGGCCCTACATCGACGAGGTCTCGTTCAGCTGCCCGGCGAAGGCTCAGGACGCAGACGGGACCTGCCGCGGGACGGCCGTGCGGGTGCCCGAGGTCATCGACTGCTGGTACGACGCCGGCTCGATGCCGTTCGGCCAGCTCGCTTACCCGCACGCGCCCGGCTCGGTCGAGGAGTTCGCGCAGGCGTACCCGGCCGATTACATCTGCGAGGCGATCGACCAGACCCGCGGCTGGTTCTACACGCTGATGGCGATCGGCACGCTGGTGTTCGATCAGTCCTCGTACAAGAACGTGCTCTGCCTCGGGCACATCCTGGCCGAGGACGGACGCAAGATGTCCAAGCACCTGGGCAACATCCTGGAGCCGATCCCGCTGATGGACCGGCACGGCGCGGACGCGGTGCGCTGGTTCATGCTGGCCGGCGGCTCGCCGTGGTCGGCGCGGCGGGTCGGCGACGCGACCATCCAGGAGGTCGTGCGCAAGACGCTGCTCACCTACTGGAACACGGTCGCGTTCCAGGCGCTCTACGCGCGCACCGGCGGCTGGTCGCCCTCGGCGGCGGACCCGGCTGCGGCGGACCGGCCGGTACTGGACCGGTGGGTGCTCGCCGAGCTGAACCGGCTCGTGGGCGACGTGGACGCGGCGCTGGAGGCGTTCGACACGCAGCAGGCCGGCAAGCTGCTTGCGGCGTACGTGGACGACGTTTCGAACTGGTACGTGCGCCGCTCGCGCCGCCGGTTCTGGGACGCCGAACCGGCCGCGCTGGCGACGCTGCACACGGTGCTGGAGACGGTGACCCGGCTGATGGCCCCGCTGGTCCCGTTCGTCACCGAGCGGGTCTGGCAGGACCTGGTGCGGCCGGTGACCCCTGACGCACCGGAGTCGGTGCATCTGGCCGCCTGGCCGACGGTGGACGAGTCGGTCGCGGACCCGCGGCTCGGCGAGCAGGTGGCGCTGGTGCGCCGCCTCGTGGAGCTCGGCCGGGCCACCCGCGCGGAGTCGGGCGTGAAGACCCGCCAGCCGCTCGGCCGGGCGTTGGTCGGCGCGGCGGGCTGGGCCGCGCTCGGCGCCGAGCTTCGCGCGCACGTCGCGGAGGAGCTGAACGTCGAGAGCACCGGGGCGCTATCCGAGGCCGGCGACGGCGTCGACGGGCAGAACCTGCTGGAGTACCACGCCAAGGGCAACTTCCGGGCGCTGGGCAAGCGTTTCGGCAAGCGCACCCCGCTGGTCGCCAACGCCATCGCGGCAGCTGACGCGGCGTCACTCGCGGCCGAACTGCGCGAGCGCGGCGCGGCGGCGCTCACGGTTCCGGGCGAGGCGGGAGAGAACGACTCCGGCCAGGGCGAGCAGGTCGAGGTGACCGCCGACGAGGTGATCGTCACCGAGACCCCGCGCGAGGGCTGGGCGGTGGCCACGGCCGACGGCGAGACGGTCGCGCTCGACCTGGTGATCACCCCGCAGCTGCGGCTGGCCGGGCTCGCCAGGGACGCGGTGCGGCTGATCCAGGACGCGCGCAAGAACAGCGGCCTGGACGTCGCCGACCGGATCCGGCTGGTCTGGTACGGCTCGAAGCCGGAGACGCTTGAGGCCTTGCGCGTGCATGGCGAATCGATCGCGGCCGATGTGCTCGCGGTCGAGTTCACCGGCGGCGACGGGCCGCTCGATCCGGCCGCGCAGGCGTTCCGCGACGAGGAACTGGGCCTGGAGTTCGCGCTCGCGAAGGTGTGAGCCCGGTGCGCAGTCGAACAAGACCGCCGAGCAGGACCGTCAAGCACTGATAACCGATAGGAGAGGCGCGCCTGCTCTCAGTCCCGATCAGGGAACCTGGGAGCAGGCGGCCTTGACCGCCGAAGCGGTGACGTGGAACCGGTCACCGGTGAACGCTCCGGTGTCGGTCAGCCGCAACTGCACGGAGCCGCCCGGCAGCGCTACGCCGGTCAGTTCGGGAGCGGTGACCCACTGCCCCTTCGCCTTACCCTGGTTGATCTTGAAGGTGGCCGTGGGCGCCGTCTGAGCGTCCGTCGGCAGGTACAGCTGATAGGTCGCGATTCCCGAGGAGGGCGCGGCGTTGGCGATGAAGACCGAGAGCGTGCAGCGTGCGGACCAGCCGAGGTGGAAGGTCCAGGAGTAGCTGGACGCACCGGGGTTCGTTGTGCCGGACTTGATGAACGCGATCGCCGCGCCGCCGCAGTCCTGAGCGCCGCCGCCCGCGTTCTGCACCAGGCCGCCGGCGGGCGCCACGGTCTGCGTGACCGTCGCCCAGGCACTCAACGGGCAGCCGGGCCCGGTGAGGAAGGTGCCGGGCAGCGGCGCGGTCGGCATGACCGGCACGCTGGCCTGTGGCGCGGTGGCCGGCGCGGTCGAATGGGTCATGCTGCGCACCACCAGCGCCGCGACCACGCCGACGACGACCACGGTGCCGAGCGCCGCGAGGCCGACCGACCGGGACCATCGCCGCCGCGGCCGCTCGACCAGTCCCATCGGCTCGGCGGTCATGGTCGAATCGGCGGTCGCGTCCGGGTTCAGCTTCGACAGCGGCTCGTAGCGCGGCTGCCGGCGCGTGGGCATCGGCTCCTCGAACGGGTCGCGCAGCGGCACCTCGGTGAGCGTGACGTCCGTGCGGGTCAACGCGGCGGGGAAGGACACGATGGTGGTGGTCGGTTCGCCGGTGGGTTCGGCCATGGATTCGAACGCCGCGTCGAGCGCCGGGCCGAGGTCCGGTTCGAACCGTGACTCGGCCGACGCCGTGTCGAACGACGGCTGGGTGAACGGTTCCTGCGCGAATGCTTCCTGCGCGAACGGCGCCTCGTCGAACTGCCCGGCTTCAAAGGGCGCTGCCTCGAATTCGAAGGGAGCTGCGTCGAATTCGAAGGGCGGCGCGTCGAAGCGCCCGGATTCGAACGGCGCGCCCGGCGGTGCGTCGTACACCGGCTCGAGGCGCGGATCCGTCGCCTGCTCGAAGATCGGGTCGAATACCGGCTCGAACGTGGCAGTGCGCTCCCCGACCGCGGGTTCGGGGAAGAAGGCCGCACCCTCCGCGGCCATCGCCGCAGCCGACGCATCCACCGGCTCGCCGGACTCCTCCTGCCTCGGCAGCGACGCCACCGCGTCGCTGAACACTCCGCACGCGCGGTCGGCGAGGGTCTGCAAGGAGGGGCGCTGCGCAGGGTCCTTGCTCAGGCACGCCTTCACCAGTCCGCGCAGCGAATCCGGCACCGAATCGAGCACCGCTTCCTCGTGCACGATTCGGTACAGCACCGCGTTCGGCTCGTCATTGCCGAAAGCGGGCACACCCACGGCCGCGAACGCCAGCACCCCGCCGAGCGCGAAGACGTCCGCCGACGCGTCCAAGGGCTGGCCGAGGATCTGCTCCGGCGTCAGATAGGCGACGGTGCGCGGGTTCCCGCGCAGATCGGTCAGCGTCGCGCCGTCGACGGTGTGCGCGATCCCGGAGTGGATGAGCCGCACTCCCCCGTCCGACAGCAGCAGGTTGGACGGGTTGAGGTCGCCGTGCACGACACCGGTGGCGTGCAGCTCGGTCAGCTCCGCGACGACGTCGAGCGCCAGCGCGGCGATCGCCTCGGCCGGCATCGGGCCGGTCAGCTCCACGACCGCGGCCAGCGGCGGACCCTCGCCGTACTCGGTCGCCGCCCACTGCGAGATGGGGTCGGGCCCCGCCGCTCCGGCCGGCAGCGCGGACGGATCGCTCACGATCGCCCGGTACTGCTCAAGCACACCGGCGAGCACACTGTGGCGAGCCTCCTCGCCGTTCACCCGCTCCGTCGGCCGCATCCGCGAAACCCCTCCGACCCGAGGCCGCCACGTGGCGGTTCTCCGCCAGTCGTCCGAGGCGTGCTCATGTTCCAAGGAGCCAAGTCAACCGGAACAGAGCCCCGCGCACCAGTGCGGTGAGAGATCTGTAGCAGGTTGCCCGACCTTGAAAGTTTCGAAGCCTCGCGGATTCGAGGCTTGGACGGCGAACGGCCCCGGTCCCTGCGAGGGGACCGGGGCCGCGGGTACGCCTGCCGGTGTGTTTCGTCTCAGTCGTTGATCAGGAGTCGGGGTCCTCGTCGATCAGGAAGCCGCGCATCGGCGACGGCGCCTGCGGGTAGACCGGGGCCGGCTGCGGGGGCACGCCGGGCCGGATCGGGGCCATGGTCTGGGTCATCTGGCTCATC
>DASUAR010000015.1:0-24219 GCA_035763685.1 Actinocrinis sp.
AAGTCCGAATTGTCCCAGGCCGACAGGCATATCTTTTCGCTTCAGGCGCTACCTGACACCCGGTCTACTCCCCGGATCGGACGCGGGTCGCGCTTGACGCCGAATCCGGCCGCGAGGCCGGAACCGGGGAACCAACGATCGCCCGAGGGTCTCGGAACCCACCCGGCCAAGCCGGTCCGAACCGCCGCGGCGATCCGGGGTGAATCGGACCGCAGCGCCCGTCGCGCACACCAGCGCGGCACCGGCGCGGTGTGCCGTAGGGCACTTTCCGCCCGAACCCGTCAGCTCACCCGGTAGGCGGCAGGAAAGAGACCGCATTGGAGTGCGCGAGAAATGGCGTCCCACAGACGGGCGAAGGTTCCGGCCCGTTCCGTCATGACCCTGACGGCCACGACCGCGGCGGCAGCCGTCGGCGTGGGGCTCGCCCCGACCACGAGCCACGCGGCCTCTGTCTCTGACATCGAGGCCCAAGTACACGCGCTGAACGCGCAGGCCGAACAGGCCACGAACGTCTACGACGCGTCGGTCGAGCAGCTGGCGAACCTGCAGAAGCAGGTGGACAACCTGCAGGGCGAGGCCGCCACGATGCAGCAGTCGATGAACAAGCTGCTCTCCACGCTCGGCCCGCTGGCCGCCGCGCAGTACCGGGCCGGCTCGGTGGATCCGACGCTGGAGCTGATGCTGCAGAGCCACCCGGACCAGTACCTGCAGCAGGCCGCGACGATGAGCCAGCTGGGCCAGAACGAGGTGATGAACCTCAAGTCGCTCAAGGTCGAGCAGGCACAGCTCGCGGTGCTCAAGAAGCAGGCCGCAGACCGGCTCGGCGAGCTGCAGCAGGCCGAGGCGCAGGCCGCCTCGATGAAGAAGCAGATCGTCGGCAAGTACCAGCAGGCGCAGTCGCTGCTCTCCCAGCTCACTTACGCGCAGCAGGCCAGCTTCAACTACTCCGGCGTCACCCAGGCCGAGATCAACGCGGTGCCGCAGGCCAGCGGCCGGGCCGCGATAGCCATCGCCTTCGCCAAGTCCAAGCTGGGCATGCCGTACCAGTGGGGCGGCATCGGCGACCCGAGCTACGACTGCTCCGGCCTCGTGCAGGCCGCGTGGGCGGCGGCCGGCGTCTCGCTTGGACGCACCACGTACGATCAGGCCAACGACGGCTACTCGGTGCCCGCGATCCTGGCCGACCTGGAGCCCGGCGACATCATCGAGTACAACGGCCTGGAGCACGAGGCGCTGTACGTCGGCGGCGGGCTGGTCATACACGCCCCGAGCACCGGATCGGTGATCCAGTACGCGCACTGGAACATGCTGAGCATCACGACGATCCGCCGGGTGAGCTGACCCCGCAGATCCGCGGTCTCCCACGGCCCGGATCGAGCCTTGAACGAGCCCGACGGCGGTGGACCTGCGTCCACCGCCGTCTCACATTTCGGTCCGCATTCTGAGCAGCGTTGGACGCTGCTCGCGTTCGGCTGGCAATCTCGGCAGGGAATGCCCTCTTCGCTAAGGACACGAGGATGACCGAGTCGAGCACGCCTGCCGCCGCCGAGCCTTCGGGGACGAGCGTGCGTTCCCACCAGGTGAGACGGCACCGCGGCGAGGGCCAGTGGGCCAAGGGCCATTTCACTCCGCTGAACGGGAACGAGCAGGTCAAGAAGGACGACGACGGCCTGAACGTGCGCGCCCGGATCGAGAACATCTACGCGTACCGCGGCTTCGACGCGATCGACGGGCAAGACCTGCGCGGCCGTATGCGCTGGTGGGGGCTGTACACGCAGCGCCGGCCCGGAATCGACGGCGGCAAGACCGCGGTGCTTGAACCCCATGAGCTCGACGACGAGTACTTCATGCTGCGGGTACGCATCGACGGCGGCGTCTTGAACGTCGCCCAACTGCGCGCCATCAGCGAGGTCTCGGTGACCTACGCGCGCGGAACCGCCGACGTCACGGACCGGCAGAACATCCAGCTGCACTGGATCCGTATCGAAGATGTGCCCGCCATCTGGAAGATCCTCGAAGGCGTCGGCCTGCAGACCACTGAGGCCTGTGGCGACACCCCGCGCGCGATGCTCGGCTCGCCGGTCGCGGGCGTGGCCAAGGACGAAGTGATCGACGCCACACCCGCGCTGGAGGAACTCAAGCGCCGGTTCGTCGGCTCGAAGGAGTTCTCGAACCTGCCGCGCAAGTTCAAGACCGCGGTGTCCGGATTGCAAGACGTCGTCCACGAGACGAACGACGTGTCCTTCGTCGGCGTCGTGCACCCCGAGCACGGTCCCGGCTTCGACCTGTGGGTCGGCGGCGGCCTGTCCACGAACCCGCAGTTCGCCAAGCGGCTCGGCGCCTGGGTGCCGATCGAGCAGGTCGGCGACGTGTGGGCCGGGGTCTGCGGCATCTTCCGCGACTACGGCTACCGGCGGCTGCGCAACCGCGCCCGGCTGAAGTTCCTGGTCGCGGACTGGGGCGTGGAGAAGTTCCGCGAGGTACTGGAGAGCGAGTACCTGCACCGCAAGCTGATCGACGGCCCGCCGCCGCCCTTCGTGCCCCCGACCCAGCGCGACCACGTGGGCGTGCACGAGCAGAAGGACGGCCGGTTCTACGTCGGCTTCTGCCCGCGGGTCGGCCGGATCGACGGCGTCACGCTCGGCCGGATCGCGGAGCTGGCCGGGTCGGCCGGCTCGGACGAGATCCGCACCACGCCCGACCAGAAGATGCTGATCCTGAACGTGCCCGGCGACCGGGTCGAGGGCCTGATCGGCGAGCTGAAGGCGCTGGACCTGCAGGTGCGCCCGTCGGTGTTCCGCCGGCACACGATGGCCTGCACCGGCATCGAGTTCTGCAAGCTGGCCATCGTGGAGACCAAGGCGCTGGCCTCGGACACCATCGACGAGCTGGAGAAGCGGCTGCCGGACTTCGACACCCCGGTCACCATCAACGTCAACGGCTGCCCGAACTCCTGCGCCCGGATCCAGACCGCGGACATCGGCCTGAAGGGGCAGCTGGTCCGCGATGCGGACGGCAACCAGGTCGAGGGCTTCCAGGTGCACCTCGGCGGCCACTTCGGCTCGGACATGGACGACGACGGCTCGTTCGGCCGCAAGGTGCGCGGGCTGAAGGTGACCGCGAAGGACCTGCCCGACTACGTCGAGCGGGTGCTGCGCGCCTTCCAGGCCGATCGCAAGGACGGCGAGTCGTTCGCGGCTTGGACGTTGCGGGCCACGGAGCAGCAGCTGTCCTGAGCGCGAACCCCGGCTGCGACGCGTTCGACGTGGTACAAAGACGTCATGGGCAGACAAACGCTCGTCGCGCTCTACGTGCTCGCGATGGTTGCCGCCATCGTGAGCGTGGACATCCTGCTCTTCAGGCACCACTTCTGGCCGAGGTTCGCGGTGAACGTCGGGATCGTCCTGATCTTCGGAGCGTTCTACTTCAGGTTCCTGAAACATTCATGACCTGACGCCGGCGTTTGTCTCACCGCCGCGTCCAGATAATGGTACGTGCTGGACGGAAACGCCGCCGCGATGGCACGCTCGATGCATGTCCCGCGCCGGAATCGCCCTCGTAGCTCGACGCCACGTCGACTACAAGCGCGTCTCCAGCGCCGTCTGTATGCCGACGCGATAACCCGCACACCAGCGAAAAGACAGTCAACCAGGACAGTCAGCACCGCCTCCGAGGAAGCTTCCCGGAGAGCGATCGCGGGTGCGAAACGCGTCGGCCGGACTCCACGAGGTTCCTTCCGGTCGCCCGCGCGACGTGCCCGCACCGACCCGAAGGACCGGACCCGTGAGCGCCACCCGACCCGAACGCGCCGCCGGCGGTTTCGACGGGGGCGGCGAGCAACGCGCCGCGCCCCAGTACTGCCCGTACTGCGCAGAAGAGGACCTGCGTCCCGAACCGTCCAGCCATCGCGCGTGGAACTGCCGTTCCTGCGCGCGTGTCTTCGAGGTCTCCTTCGTCGGTCTCAAGTTGGGAGCCGGCGCATGACCTCCACGCTGACCGAGACCGAGCTGCGCGACCTGGCCGACGCGGCGAACGAGCGGCTGAGCGACGCGAGCGCCGCCGAGATCATCGCCTGGGCCCGGGAGACCTTCGGCGAGGACCTGGTGGTCGCCTCGTCGATGGCTGACACGCACCTGGTGCACGTCGCCCAGGCCGCCGCGCCCGGCATCGACGTTCTCTTCCTGGACACCGGCTACCACTTCGCCGAGACCATCGGCACCCGCGACGCCGTCGCGCAGGCGTACAAGGTGAATCTGCTCTCGATCACGCCGAGGCAGACCGTGGCCGAGCAGGACGCCGAGTACGGCCCGAAGCTGCACGACCGCGACCCGGACCGCTGCTGCGCGCTGCGCAAGGTGGAGCCGCTGGAGCGGGGCCTGAAGCCGTACGGCGCCTGGATCAACGGGATGCGCCGGGAAGAGTCGCCGACCCGCGCGGACATCCGCGTCGTCGACTACGACGCCAAGCGCAACATGGTCAAGATCTCGCCGATCGCGGCCTGGACGCAGCAGCAGGTGGACTCGTACATCGAGGAGAACGGCGTCCTGATCAACCCGCTGTTCTTCGACGGCTACACCTCGATCGGCTGCGAGCCGTGCACCCGCCGCGCGCTTCCCGGCGAGGACCCGCGCGCCGGGCGCTGGGCCGGGTCGGCCAAGACCGAGTGCGGCCTGCACACGTGACCCACGCCGAACCGATCGACACCGCGCCGGCAGACAGCGCACCGACAGACATCGCGCCGATATCGACGAAGGAGGAGCACGTGACCGTCCTGACCGACGCCCCGTCACGACTGCACCAGTCCCACCTCGACGCGCTCGAATCCGAGGCCGTGCACATCTTCCGGGAGACCGCCGCGGAGTTCGAGCGGCCGGTGCTGCTGTTCTCCGGCGGCAAGGACTCCATCTTGATGCTGCACCTGGCGCTCAAGGCGTTCTGGCCGGCGCCGGTGCCGTTCGGGCTGCTGCACGTGGACACCGGGCACAACTTCCCCGAGGTGCTGGAGTACCGCGACCGCACGGTCGCCCGGCACGGGCTGCGGCTGGCCGTGGCCAAGGTGCAGGACTACATCGACGACGGCCGGCTGCGCGAGCGCCCGGACGGCACCCGCAACCCGCTGCAGACCGTGCCGCTGCTGGACGCGATCACCGGCAACAAGTTCGACGCGGTGTTCGGCGGCGGACGCCGAGACGAGGAGAAGGCCCGCGCCAAGGAGCGGGTCTTCTCGTTGCGCGACGAATTCGGCGGCTGGGACCCGCGCCGGCAGCGCCCCGAGCTCTGGGCGCTGTACAACGGCCGGCACCGGCCCGGCGAGCACGTGCGGGTATTCCCGCTGTCGAACTGGACCGAGCTGGACGTCTGGCAGTACATCGAGCGCGAGCAGATCGAGCTGCCGGAGATCTACTTCGCACACGAGCGCGAGGTGTTCCAGCGCGGCGGGATGTGGCTTACCCCCGGCGAGTGGGGCGGCCCGAAGGACGGCGAACTGCTCGAGCGACGCGAGGTGCGTTACCGCACCGTGGGCGACATGTCCTGCACCGGCGCCGTGGATTCGGACGCCGTGACGATCAGTCAGGTCATCCGCGAGATCGCCGCCTCGACGCTGACCGAGCGCGGGGCCACGCGCGCCGACGACAAGCTATCCGAGGCCGCGATGGAAGACCGCAAGCGCGAGGGGTATTTCTAAACATGACCGCCACGCCCACGGAAATCTCCCTGCTGCGCCTGGCCACCGCCGGGTCGGTCGACGACGGCAAGTCCACCCTCGTCGGCCGGCTGCTGCACGACTGCAAGGCGGTGTTCGCGGACCAGCTCGACGCGGTCGAGCGGGTCTCCCGCGAGCGCGGCCTGACCGGTGCCGACCTGGCGCTGCTCACCGACGGACTGCGTGCCGAGCGCGAGCAGGGCATCACCATCGACGTGGCATACCGCTACTTCGCCACCCCGCGCCGCCGGTTCATCCTGGCCGACACGCCGGGGCACGTGCAGTACACCCGCAACATGGTCACCGGCGCGTCCACCGCGCAGCTCGCGGTCGTGCTGGTGGACGCGCGCAACGGCGTGGTCGAGCAGACCCGGCGGCACGCGGCCGTCGCGGCGCTGCTGCGGGTGCCGCACGTCGTGCTCGCGGTGAACAAGATGGATCTGGTCGACTACGCCGAGGCGGCGTTCGCGCCGATCGCGGACGAGTTCACCGAGTACGCCGCGCGGCTGGGCGTGCCCGAGGTGACCGCGATCCCCATCAGCGCGCTGGCCGGCGACAACGTGGTCGAGCCCTCAGCCTCGATGGACTGGTACGGCGGTCCGACGCTGCTTGAGCACCTTGAGGCAGTGGACGTCGAGGAGGACCCGGCGGCGCATCCGGCGCGCTTCCCGGTGCAGTACGTGCTGCGGCCGCAGAGCCCCGGCGAGTTCCGCGACTACCGCGGCTACGCCGGGCAGCTGGTCTCCGGCGTGCTGCGGCCCGGGGACGAGATCGTGGTGCTGCCTTCGGGCCGGCGTTCGACGATCGCCGGGATCGACCGGCTCGGTGAGCAGGACGTCGGGGTGGCGTTCGCGCCGCAGTCGATCACCCTGCGCCTCACCGACGACCTGGACATCTCGCGCGGCGACGTGATCGCCCCGGCCGCGAACGCGCCCACCGCCACGCAGGACGTGATCGCGACCGTGTGCCACCTGGCCGACCGGCCGCTGCGCACCGGTGACAGGGTGCTGCTTCGGCACACCACCAAGACGGTCAAGGCGATCGTCCGCTCGCTGGACGCGCGCCTGGACATCGACTCCCTGGCCGAGGAGCAGTTCCCGCAGGCGCTCTCGGTCAACGAGATCGGCCGGGTCACCCTGCGCGTCGCGGCCCCGCTGCCGCTCGACGACTACACCGACAACCGGCGCACCGGCTCGTTCCTGCTCATCGACGAGAGCGACGGCGCCACGCTGACCGCGGGCATGGTCGGCACGCCGCTGCACGCGGACACGGCCGCCACCACACCGACCGTCAACGCGGCGGAGGTGTAGCAGGTGCCTGACTTCATACTCGCCGGGATCTCCGGCGCGATCCACCCGAGGGAGACGGGGCGGCTGAGCGGGTGTACCGGCTCGGACAACTGCCCGGCCGCGCGCTAAGCGCTCATCCAGAGACGGCGCTCTGAGGAACGCCAGCGGCTGACGCATATCAACGACCGCTGTCGCCACGGTTCGGCAACTGCGAACCGCCTTGCTCGAGCTCCTATCTCTCGACACTGAACGAGGAATCCACGTGTCCCCGCTCCGTATCGCGCACGCCTCCCGCCCCATCCGCCCCCTCAAACGCGCTCTGCTCGGCGCCGCCGCGCTGGCCACCCTCGCGCTGACCGCCGCCTGCGCGCACGCCGCCGCGCCGGTCAGCAGCACCCCGGTCGCCGCGATCGGCGCCCCGGCGAGCGAGCTGCACCTCGGCTACTTCGCCAACGTCACGCACACCACCCCGATCGTCGGGGTCGCGAAGGACTTCTTCGCGCGCAAGCTCGGCGCTACCAAGCTGAGCACGCAGATCTTCAACGCCGGTCCGGACGAGATGACCGCGCTGCTCGGCGGCAAGCTCGACGCCGCGTACGTCGGCCCGTCCTCCGCACTCAACGCCTGGGTCAAGTCCAAGGGCGGCCTGGTCATCGTGGCGGGGGCGGAGAACGCCGGCGCCGAGCTGGTGGTCTCCGCGAAGATCAACTCGCCGGCCGACCTCAAGGGCAAGACCCTGGCCTCGCCGCAGCTCGGCAACACCCAGGACGTCACGCTGCGCTACTGGCTCAAGCAGCAGGGCTATGCGACCGACCAGCAGGGCGGCGGCGATGTCAAGATCACACCGGCCGACAACGCCACCTCGCTTACCCTCTTCGAGGCCGGAAAGATCGACGGCGCGTGGGTGCCTGAGCCGTGGGCCTCGCGCCTGGTCGTCGAGGGCAAAGGCCACGTGCTGGTGGACGAGAAGTCGCTGTGGCCCGGCGGCCGGTTCGCCACGACGAACCTGGTGGTCTCCAAGTCCTTCCTGCAGGCGCACCCGCAGAGCGTCAAGGCGCTGATCGAGGGCCAGATCGAGGCGAACGCCTGGGTCACCGCGAACGCGGCGGACGCGGCCAAGCTGGTCAACACGACCATCAAGTCGCTGACCGGCAAGGCGCTCAAGGACTCGGTGATCACCCGGGCGTGGACCGAGGAGAACGTCACCAACGACCCCGAGGCGTCCTCACTGCAGACCAGCCTGGCCCACGCGGTCTCGGACGGCCTGCTCAAGCAGACCCCGCTCAACGGCATCTACGACCTGACCCTGCTCAACCAGGCACTGGCCGATGCCGGGCAGCCGGCGGTGTCGTCGGCCGGGCTCGGCAACCAGTAGCGCGGCAACAACCAGTTACGCACCGAAGCACACCGAAACACACCGACCGAACAGCCTTCCCGCCCCACACCGCCGCCCGGCGAACCCCGTAACGCGCAAGGCGCCGCGAGAGCGCCGGGCGGCGGACCAAGGAGGACAGCGAGATGACCGTGACGATCGACGAGGCGCCCAGCGCCCGGACGCTCACCGAGGCGGCCGTGCGGCTCAGCGGCGTGTCCAAGTGGTTCGGCAAGGAGAGCGACAAGCCGGTGCTCGACGGCATCGACCTGACCGTCGCGCCCGGCGAGTTCGTCTGCCTGCTCGGCGCGTCGGGCTGCGGCAAGTCCACGCTGCTGAACCTGGTGGCGGGGCTCGACCCGGTCAGCGCCGGCTCGATCGAGGTGACCGGCGGCCGGGCGGCGCTGATGTTCCAGGAGTCCGCGCTGTTCCCGTGGCTGACCGCGGCCGGGAACATCGAACTGGCGCTGCGGCTGCGCGGGGTCGGCAAGGCGCAGCGGCGCAGCGAAGCGGAGCGGCTGCTGAGCCTGGTGCGGCTGGAGGGCGCGGCGCACAAGCGGGCGCACGAGCTGTCCGGCGGCATGCGGCAGCGGGTCGCGCTGGCCCGCGCGCTGGCGCAGCAGGCCGAGGTGCTGCTCATGGACGAGCCGTTCGCCGCGCTGGACGCGATCACCCGCGACGTGCTGCACGGCGAGCTGACCGCGCTGTGGCAGGAGACCGGGGTCACGGTGCTGTTCGTCACGCACAACGTGCGCGAGGCGGCGCGGCTTGGGCAGCGGGTCATCCTGCTTTCCTCCCGGCCGGGCCGGGTGGCCCGCGAGTGGCGGGTGGACATTCCGCAGCCGCGCCGGATCGAGGACGCGGCCGTCTCGGAGCTGGCCCGCGAGATCACCGATGAGCTGCACCAGGAGATCACCAAGCACGCCAGGCTCGCCCAGAACAGTGGGACACAACGCAGCGGGATCCAGAGCAAGGAGACGCGCCGCAATGGCTAACGAGACCGCGACTTTCGAGAGCGGTTCCTTTGAGGACGCCTCGCTCGACGCCTCCGGCGCCGGCGGCGCCGGTATCGAGCGCACAGCCACGACCACGGCGAAACCGGTCGCGGACAACGGCCAGAGCCGGCTCGCCACCCTCGAAGCCGGCCTGGACGCGCTGGACACCGCGGCGGCCGGGACTCGGCGGCCGTGGTGGCGGGTCCTGGTCTCCAGGGTCCTGCCGCCGGTCGTCGCGCTGGTCGTGACCCTGGGGATCTGGGACCTGCTGGTCGTCATGCACGTGCATTCGGGCGAGATCATGCTGCCCGGCCCCGGCGACGTGTGGGACTCGCTGACGGCCAACTGGGGTCCGAGCCGGATCGGCGCGGCCATCTGGGACTCGGTGTATCGCGCCGCCATCGGCTTCGCCGCCTCGGTGGTGATCGGCAGCGTGATCGGGCTGCTCGTCGCGCGGGTCGCCCCGCTGCGCGCCGCCGTGCAGCCGTTGCTGTCCGGCCTGCAGAACCTGCCCTCGGTGGCCTGGGTGCCGATCGGCATCATCTGGTTCGGGGTCACCTCGGCGACGATCTACACGGTGGTGCTGCTCGGCGCGGTGCCGTCGATCGCGGTGGGCCTGATCGACGGGCTCGACCGGGTGCCGCCGATTTACCTGCGCGTCGGCCGGAACCTGGGCGCGCGCGGGCTGGACTCGGTGCGCTTCGTGCTGATCCCGGCCGCGCTGCCGGGCTACGTCTCGGGCATGAAGCAGGGCTGGGCCTTCGCCTGGCGCTCGCTGATGGCCGCCGAACTGATCGCGATCTCGCCCTCGCTGGGTCCCGGCGTCGGCCAGGTGATGAAGTTCGCCCAGGACAACCTGGACCTGTCCCTGGCCATCGGCTCGATCATCATCATCCTGATCATCGGGATCGGCATCAACCAGTTGTTCTTCGCCCCGCTCGAGCGCAGGCTGCTGCGTACCAGGGGTCTGAGCCGGTCATGAACGCGCAGCCCGCACAGATCGAGCGGACCGCACCGGCCAGTCAGCCCGCGCTGCTCGCCGTGGCCCACGGTTCGCGCGATCCGCGGCACCGCGCCGCGTTGCACGGGCTGTTGGGCGCGGTGCGCCGAGCCAGGCCCGCGCTGCGCGCCGAGCTGGGGTTCCTCGACCTGTGCGGCCCCGACGTCCCCACCGCGCTCGCGCGTCTCATCGCATCAGAGCACGAAGAGGCCGACGATGAGAACCGCAGCGTCGTCGTGCTGCCGCTCTTTCTCAGTCACGGCTATCACGTCGGCCACGACATCCCGGCTGTCACCGCGCTCGCGCGTGAATCCGTGCATCGCCCGCCGCGGCTGATCATCGCCGATCCGCTCGGCCCGGATCCGCTTCTCGACGCGGCGATGCAGCGTCGCCTGCGTGAGCAAGGTGCGTTCGGCGCCGAGTCGGACCTCGGCCTGGTCGTCGCCTCGGCCACGGTCGCTGCGGCGGAAACGATGGACGCCGTCAGGGTGCTGCGGTCCGCCGGCATCGGCCCGATCGCCGTCGCGTCGTTCTTCCTCGCGCCGGGCCTGCTGTACGACCGGGTTCGCGCCGAAGCGCTCGCGGCGCGCGTCCCGATCGCGGCTCCGCTGACCACCGCGGACGCCGAGCCGCCGGTCGAACTCGTGCAGCTCGTGCTGAACCGCTACGCGCAGGCCGCCACGGCCCGGCCCGTTTCCTCGCCACTGGCCGGCACCGCTGCCGCAGCGGCCTGATTCGCGATCAGCTGGCCAGCACCCGCTCGCGCTCGACCTCGACGTCGAAGTCTCCGATCGGGTACTGCGGATCGATCCGCTCAAGGGCCTCGACCAGCAGGCGGGTGACCGCGTAGTTGCGGTACCACTTGTGATCCGCCGGCACGACGTACCACGGGGCGTCCTGCGTCGAGCACTTCTCCAGCGCGACGCGGTAAGCGTCCTGATACTGCGGCCACAGCTCGCGCTCGTCGACGTCGCCGGGGTTGTACTTCCAGTGCTTCGCCGGATCGTCCAGCCGGGCCAGCAGGCGCTGCTTCTGCTCGTCGCGTGAGATGTGCAGGAAGCACTTGACCAGCACCGCGCCGTCCGCGACCAGTTTCCGCTCGAAGCCGTTGATCAGCTGGTAGCGCCTGCCGATGACCATCGGAAGGGCGAGCTTGCGTACCCGGGCGATCAGCACGTCCTCGTAGTGTGAGCGGTCGAAGATGCCGATCTCGCCGGCCGCCGGCAGCGCCCTGCGAATGCGCCAGAGGAAGTCGTGCGCGCGCTCTTCCTCGGTGGGGGCCTTGAAGGCGGTCAGCCGGGTTCCGTTCGGGTCGAGCTGGCCGACGACGTGGCGCACCGTGCCGCCCTTGCCCGAGGTGTCCATGCCCTGCAGGACCAGCAGCACCTTGCGATTACTGTCGCCGCCGCGCGCCGCCGCGAAGAGTCGCTCCTGAAGCTCTTCGAGCCGCGCCGCGAGCTTCGGCAGCTCGTCCTCGGCCTCATCACGCAAGGCGACGCCCGGCGTGGAATCGGGATCGATCGCGGCGAGGTCCACTGCGCCCGCCGGCGCTCGCAGCAGCTCGCTGAACACCGCCGCTTCGGCGTCAGCCCCCTGCTTCGCGGTCGCGCGGTCGAGTTCCGCGACGACGATCTCGGCCGCGACCTGCTCCACGAGGCGCTGCGTGTCCTCAATCCCTTTGAGCTTCACCGGCTTGAGCTTCGCAGGCTTGAGCTTCGCCGACCCGTTCGAACGCGTGCTCTCGCCGGTGCCCGCCTTCGCCGCCTCGGCGCGCACGACGGCCTTCGCCTTGACCGAAGACTTGTCCTTCTTCTTGTCCGCCCGCTTGTCGGCCACGTCGCTCTTCTTGTGCTTCTCGTCAGCACGGCGCTTGCCGTCGCCCTTGCCCCCAGCCTTCGCCACGTGACCGCTCCTCAGTCAGCCGAGCCTGGCGCTCGGTCGTTGACGCGATTCTCGCACTTCAGGACCGCGCCGGAACCAGTGCCGCTGCGGCGCTCGCCAGCGACACCAGCCGCGAGGTGGCGCGCAGGTATTTCTTCCGGTATCCGCCGGCCAGCAGTTCGGGGGTGAAAAGCCGGTCAACCGGTGCGCCAGAGGCGAGCACCGGGATCGAACGGTCATACAACCGGTCCACCAGAACGACCAGCCGCAGCGCGGCGTTCTGGTCATCGATCGGGCGCAAACCGCTCAGCGCCACCGCGCCGACGCCGTCCAGCAGCGCGCCGTAGCGGCTCGGATGCAGCGTACTGAGATGGTCGATCAGGTCATCGAAATCGTCTGCGACGCGCCCAGGCTCGTCAGCGTCCAGAAACGCGGCCAGGTCCCCGTCGCTCGCCGGGCTCGGCGCCCCGGCGGCGTCTCGCCTGCGGTAGTCCGCGCCCTCGATCCGAACGGTGACGAAACGCGCGGCCAGGCCTTGGATCTCACGCAGGAAGTCGGCGGTGGCGAATCGGCCCTCGCCGAGCCGGCCGGGCAGCGTGTTCGAGGTCGCCGCGAGCCGCACCCCGGCCTGCGCCAACCGGGTCAGCAGAGTACTGATGAGCACGGTGTCACCCGGGTCGTCGAGTTCGAACTCGTCGATGCAGATCAGCTCACGGGTCGCCAGCCGCGCGACGCAGGCGGCGAAACCGAGGGCCCCGACCAGGTTCGTGTACTCGACGAAGGTGCCGTACGCCTTCTGCCCGTCCGTCGCATGCCACAGCGAGGCCAGCAGGTGCGTCTTGCCGACTCCGTAGCCGCCGTCAAGGTAGACCCCGGCCTTGCCCTCGAAAACGCCGCTCGCCGGGCCTCCGGCCCCGGACCGGCCCAGCAGCCGTCGAGCCGAGAACCGAGACGCGCGCCCCTCGTTCCCGGACCGAGCGGACCGAGCCGCGAGCAGGTCGCGCGCGGCGCTCTGCGACGGCTCTGCGGGGTCGGGTACGTACGTGTCGAAGCGCGCGGACGCGAAGCGCGGCGGCGGTACGAGCTCCGCGAGCAGCCGCTCCGGCGTGACCGCCGGGACGCGCCCGGCGAGGCGCGCCGACGCCTCCGTGCCTAAGATCAGCTTCACCTGTCGATCGTATTTCCGGCGCGGCGGCGGACCGGCCGCCAGTGGCGTGACCTTCCTCTCCATGACACGCGTTTCCGCAGCTCAACGCCAATCTGTGAGCGATATCACGGCCCGACCACCGCCGGTCTCGCGCGCATTCGGCCCTCATCCACCACGTCCGCGGAACGGCTGCAATAGCGCCGCCGCTGTGTCACGCTGACTATGTGCGCCAACTGATTCCACGACCCAACCGAGACGTCGAACCCGATCTGGGTGTGGTGTACGCGTACCCAGGACACACCCGCCGCTGGGTGCGGGCGAACATGGTGTCCTCCGCGGACGGCGCGGCGCAGGCGGACGGCAAATCCGGCGGGCTGTCCGGAGAAGCGGACAAGAAGATCTTCCGCGCGCTTCGCGGCCTGGCCGACGTGATCCTCGTCGGCGCGACCACGGTGCGCACCGAGGGCTACCGCCAGCCCGCGCAGCCCCGCGAGCCGTACGTGCGCCTGCGCGAGGCCGCGGGCCAGACCCCGGCCGCCGCGATCGCCGTGATCAGCGCGAGCCTCGATCTCGACTTCAACGCGCCGCTCTACCGGGAGCCGGTCGTGCCCACCATCACCATCACGGTCAGCGATGCCCCCGCCGACCGCCTGGCCGTGGCGCGCGACGCCGGCGAGGTGCTGATCGCGGGCACCGGCCGTGCCGACATTGGGCTCGCGATCGACCAGTTGGCGGGATCGGGCCGCGGCCGGATCCTGTGCGAGGGCGGCCCGCATCTACTCGCCGAGCTGGCCCGCGCGGGCCGTTTGGACGAACTCTGCCTCACTCTTTCGCCGCGACTGGTAGCCGGTCACGCGCTGCGCATCCTGGAGGGACCTCCGCTCGAGCCGCCGCTCCCGCTGGCTCTGCACACGCTCCTCATGGAGGATGGCTTCCTGTTCACCCGGCACCTGGTCACCAACCGGGTGGCGCACTGACCGCAGTACGCATCACCACGCTCACCACGGACGCGTGACACGCCAGCGGACCGCAGCCCATTACCGTCCGCTTACCCCACCACCCGACGGCCCCAAGAGCCGCCCGGCGGCCTTACGCTCGAATCATGACCTACGAGGTGACGAAGTCCGAGGACGAGTGGCGCGCCGAGCTTTCCCCGCAGGAGTACCGCGTCCTGCGCCAAGCCGGCACCGAAGCCGCCTTCATCGGCGAGTACACCGACACCGAGACGGTCGGCGTCTACAAGTGCCGCGCCTGCGGTAACGAGCTGTTCCGTTCGGACACCAAGTTCCATTCGCACTGCGGCTGGCCGTCGTTCTTCGACCCGGCCGACTCGAAAGCCGTCGAAGTGCTGGAAGACCGCTCGTTCGGCATGCTCCGCACCGAGGTCCGCTGCGCCCGCTGCGGCTCCCACCTCGGCCACATCTTCGAGGGCGAGGGCTACCCGACCCCCACCGACCAGCGCTACTGCATCAACTCCATCAGCCTGGTCCTGGAGCCGACCGAGGAGTAACAGGGTGCGCGGGTAGGAGTGCGGGGGCGCGGACCGATCCCGTCGTCCTGGACGTTGCGCCGTACGCCGACGACGAAAGGATCCCTCGGCAAGCTGGCGGATCGCCTGGACGAGCGCCGCCCGGCCCAACAGGCATTAAGAGCTGCGCCGGTCAGCGATAGACGTGCGCGCCGGGCACGGCATGGAAGGCGCGGCCGCCCGGCAGGACGATGTTCGCCTCGGTACCGGCCGGGATGGTGACGCTCAGCTCGAACACGCCGTCCGCGTCGATGCACCAGGCGGAGCGGACCAGGCCGTAGGGAGTTTCAAGGTGCGCCTCGGCCCACGGTGGTTGCGCCGCGCTCCAGCATCGTCATCCAGGAAGGCTCCCCCTCGCGCAGCAGTAACTCGTACGCGAGGTCGAGGTGGCCGGTGTCGGCGAGGACCGGGAGCAGCCGTTACGGTACGCCAGGTAGGCGCGATGGTGCCCGGCGGCAAGCAGTTCCTCGCCGACCTCGAGCAGCAGTTCGCCGCGCTGCCCTGAACCGAGAGTCCGCGACGACGACGATTTCGCCGTCGTGGTCCTGGTAGTACTCGAGGCACGAGATGTAGGCCACGTGGTCATAGCTGTGCTCAAGTACCGTGCGCACGCCCAGGCTCGTCGCGCAGTGAACCATCTGCGCCTGGCGGCGCCTGGCGATTCGCCATCACGATCCCCGACAAAGCGGCGGCCGGATCGTTGCCTTGCTACATTCCCCAACACCGAACAGGCCCCAGGCCCGCGCCCTGATCCGGCGGTCCTACCGACGCACCCTCTAAGTCAGCGTCGGCGCTCGGCGAACTTTCCACGTCGGCAGGCGCGGCGGCGAAACGCGTACAGCGAGATCCTTTGCGGCCCCGGCTGGGATGCGGTTGGCTGGATCGCAGCCGCCGCGGCGCGTGCGCGCTGGTGTCAGCCGTCGCCGCCGGGCGGCCATCAGTGCAAGTTGCGACTCGTCGTCCTCGCGGGAGCCCGGATGCGCTTGACCCCGACCGAGCGGGACCGGCTGCTGCTGTTCAACGCGGCGCAACTGGCCCGCGCCCGGCGCGCCCGGGGCCTGCTGTTGAACGTGCCCGAAGCGACCGCGTTGATCGCCGACACGGTGTGCGAGGCCGCACGCGACGGGCTGCGGCTGGCCGAGGCGATCGAGGCCGGGCGCACGGTGCTGTCCGCCGCCGAGGTGCTGCCCGGCGTGCCGGACATCGTCACCGAGGTGCAGGTCGAGGCGGTCTTCGACGACGGGACGCGGCTGGCCATCGTCTCCGAGCCGTTCCACGGTGCCTCACTCGGCGGGCGCGCGCCCGGGGCCATCCTGCCGCGCGAGGAGCGAAACGACGCACGGACCAGCGCGTGGGAAGCGGAACGCAGCGCGACCCCGGCCCCGACCGCGACGCTTCCCGTCGTCAACACCGGTGCCGTCCCGATCTCGGTCACCAGCCACTTCCACTTCTTCGAGGTGAACCGGCGGCTCGCGTTCGATCGCGCCGCCGCGTACGGCCTGCGGCTCGACATCCCGGCCGGTTCCTCGACGCGCTTCGAGCCGGGCGCCGTCGTCGAAGTCGCGCTCGTGCCGATCGGCGGGGCGCGTGTCGCGATCGGGTTCTCCGGCCTCGTCGACGGTCCGCTGGATGCCCCGGGCGCGCGCGAGGCCGCACTCGCTCGGGCACGGGCCGAGGGTTACGCGATGGCCTTCGCCGAGGCCGAGGACGGCGCGCGATGAGCCGCCTCGAACCACACGACTACGTGTCCGTACACGGCGCGCGCAAGGGCGACCGCATCCGTCTCGGCGACACGAACCTGGCCATCGAGGTCGAAGACGACGCGCAGGAACCGGGCTCGGAGTTCCTGGCCGGGTTCGGCAAGACGGCCCGTGACGGACTGCACCTCAAGGCCGCCTCGGTCGCCGCGACCTGCGACCTGGTCATCAGCAACGTCGTGGTCATCGATGCCGCGCTCGGCATCCGCAAGGTCTCGATCGGCATCCGGGCCGGCCGGATCCACGCGATCGGGCGCGCCGGGAACCCGGACACGCTCGACGGTGTGGACGTCGTCGTCGGCACCGGGACCGCGATCGTGTCCGGCGAAGGGCTGATCGCGACGGCAGGAGCGATCGACACGCATGTGCACCTGCTCTCGCCGCGCATCATGGAGGCCTCGCTGGCCTCGGGTGTGACCACGATCATCGGGCAGGAGTTCGGTCCCGTGTGGGGCGTCGGCGTGAACTCACCGTGGGCGCTGCGGCACGCCTTCAACGCGTTCGACGCGTGGCCGGTCAACATCGGGTTTCTGGCCCGCGGCTCATCCTCCGATCCGGCGCCGCTGATCGAGGCGCTGGCCGAGGGCGGCGCGTCCGGCTTCAAGGTGCACGAGGACATGGGCGCGCACGCTCGCGCCCTCGATACCGCGCTGCGCGTCGCCGAGGACTTCGATGTCCAGGTCGCGGTGCACACAGACGGGCTGAACGAGTCGTTGAGCGTCGAGGACACGCTGTCCGTGTTGGATGGGCGGACCATTCACGCCTTTCACATCGAGGGCTGCGGAGGCGGACACGTGCCGAACGTGCTGCGGCTGGCCGGCGAACCGAACATCATCGGCTCCTCGACCAACCCGACGCTGCCGTTCGGCCGGGACGCGATCGGCGAGCACTTCGGCATGATCGTCTCAGCGCACGGACTGAAAACGGACCTGCCCGGAGATGCCGCACTCGCCCGCGACCGCATCCGCGCCGGAACGATGGGCGCCGAGGACGTGCTGCACGACCTGGGTGTCATCCCGATCACTTCCTCCGACGCGCAGGGCATGGGACGCGCCGGAGAGACGGTCAGGCGCACGTTCGCGGTCGCGGACAAGATGAAGACCGAGCGCGACGTCCAGAACTCAGCGCACGACAACGCCATGCACGACAACGATCGCGTGCTGCGTTACATCGCCAAGCTGACGGTTAATCCGGCGATCGCGCACGGCCTCTCCCAGGAGATCGGCACGCTCGAAGTCGGCAAGGTCGCGGACATCGTGCTGTGGAACCCGTCCTCGTTCGCGGCCAAGCCGTACCTGGTACTCAAGGCCGGATTCCCGGCGTACGGCGTGGTCGGCGATCCGAACGCGTCCACCGACCGCTGCGAGCCGCTGGTCTACGGCCCGCAGTTCGGCGGGCACGGCGCGACTGCCGCAGACCTCTCCATCGCCTTCGTCGCCGACGCGGCCGTACAGTCCGCGGCCGACCTGATGCCAACGCGCCGACGCCGGGTCGCGGTCCGCGGCACCCGCGGCATCGGTCCGGGCGCCATGGTCCGCAACGACCGGACCGGCGCAGTACGGGTCGATCCGGCCACCGGCCGGGTCACCCTCGACGGCACGCCGATCGAATCAGCCCCCGCAGATTCTGTCCCCCTCTCCCGCCTCTACTTCCTGTAGGAGCCACACCGCGCCATGACCACTCCCGCAGAGCACGGATACGCCATGCCCGCCGAATGGCGGCCGCACGAGCGCACCTGGATGGCGTGGCCGACCGAGGGCTATACGCTCGGCGACGACCCGGACGAGGCGTACCAGGCGTGGTCACAGGTCGCGAATACGATCGCCCGATACGAGCCGGTGACCATGGTGGTCGACCCGGCGCAAACCGCGACCGCCGCGGCCCGCCGCTGGCTCGATCCCGCGGTGACCGTGGTCGAGCGGCCGCTGGACGACGCCTGGATGCGCGACATCGGCCCGACTTTCCTCACCCGCCCGGCGAGCGGGGCCAAGCAGGCCGGGCTCGCCGCCGCGGACTGGATCTTCAACGGCTGGGGCGCGCAGTCCTGGGCCAGCTGGGACCAGGACGCCGAGATCGCCGAGACGGTCGCCGAACTGGCCGGAGCCCGCCGCTTCGCCTCGCCGATGGTCAACGAGGGCGGCGGCATCCATGTGGACGGGGCCGGCACCGTGCTCGTCACCGAGACCGTGCAGCTCGATCCGGGACGCAACCCCGGCTGGACGCGCGAGCGGGTCGAGGCGCAGCTGCGCGGATTCCTCGGCGCGTGGAAGGTGATCTGGCTGCCGCGCGGCCTGACCCGCGACTACGGCGAGTTCGGCACGCGCGGGCACGTCGACATCGTCGCCGCGTTCGTGAAGCCGGGCGTCGTCGTGGTGCACACACAGCCGGATCCGGCGCACCCGGATCACGAGGTCGGCAAGGAGAACGCGGCGATCCTGCGCGCCGCCACCGACGCGCAGGGCCGTCGGCTGGAGGTCGTCGAACTGCCCGCACCGACGGTGCTCGAAGAGGACGGCGAACCGGTCGACTACTCCTACGTCAACCACTACCTGGCCAACGGCCTGGCGCTGATGTGCGGCTTCGACGATCCGCGCGATGAGCAGGCCGCCGAGATCTTCGCCAAGCTGCTGCCGGAACGCAAGATCGAGTTCGTCGACGCGCGGCCGATCTTCGCGCGCGGCGGCGGAATCCACTGCATCACCCAGCAGCAGCCTCGGGTGTAACGCGGCCTGCTTGCGCCGCTACGGCAGCGCTTCGACGATCTCCGCGACCGACCGGCGGCGGCCGGTGTAGAAGGGCACTTCCTCGCGCACGTGCCGCCGGGTCTCCGAGCCGCGCAGGTGCCGCATCAGGTCCACGATGCGGTGCAGTTCGTCGCCCTCGAAAGCGAGGATCCACTCGTAGTCGCCGAGCGCGAACGACGGGACCGTGTTGGCGCGTACGTCCGGGTACTCGCGCGACATCATGCCGTGCTCGGCCAGCAGCCTGCGGCGCTCCGCGTCGGGCAGCAGGTACCACTCGTACCCGCGCACGAAGGGGTAGACCGCGATCCACGCGCGGGCCTGCTCGCCGGCCAGGTAGGCCGGGATGTGGCTCTTGTTGAACTCGGCGGGGCGGTGCACGGCCATGTTCGACCACACCGGCTCGCAGGACCGCCCGAGCCCGGTCTTGCGGAAACGCGAGTACGCGTCCTGCAAGGCTTCGGCGGTCTCGGCGTGCCACCAGATCATCAGATCGGCGTCCGCGCGCAGGCCGGAGATCTCGTACGTGCCGCGCACGACGACGTCCTTCTCGGCGAGGTCGGCGTAGAGCGCGTCGACTTCCTGCGCGTACGCGGCGCGGCTGTCCTCCGGCAGCGGCTTGGCCACCCGGAATACGGACCACGCCGTGTAGCGGATCACCTCGTTCAGCTCGCGGGCCTTGCGGCTGATCGGCGCAGACTCGGTCATGACAGTTCTCTTCCTTCGTCGCCGTGTTGCTTCAAATCCGCCTGTTGCTTCACTTCGCTGCTGTCGTCAAGCTTCTCAACGCCGGTCGCGCCCAGCTCGACGATCGCCCTACGCGCCGAGGCGATGCACGCCGGGATGCCGACACCGTCATACGCGGCTCCGGCGACGGCGATTCCTTCCGGCAGCGCGGCGCGTACCGCAGCGACTCGGTCCAGATGCCCGACTGCGTACTGCGGTAGGGCGCCCATCCAGCGCTGCACGTGCGTGTCCACAGGCGTAGCGGCGATACCTATCGCGTCGCCGAGGTCTAACAGGGCGACCTTGGCCAAGTCCTCGTCGTCGCGGTCGAGATCCTTCTCCTCGCCGTGTCGGCCGAGCGAGGCACGCAGGATCACCAGACTCCCCGCAGTGTGCGCCAGCCACGGCCACTTGGCAGTGGAGAACGTCGACGCCTTGATCGCGCGGCCGTCCACCGGCGGGACGAGGAATCCGGAGCCGGGCAGTCCGTCCGGCCCGAGCGCGGCGGCCGGGAAAGCGAAGGTGACGATGGCCATCGACGCGTATTCGATCGCGCTGAGCTGCTGGGCCGCGGTCGGGGCGGGCCCGGCCAGCAGCCGCGCGGCCTCCGGTGCCGGAACGGCCAGGACCACCGCGTCAGCGTCAACCGCGCTGCCATCACCCAGCTCGAGCCGCCATCCCTCCCCCGTCTTCGTCAGCGCCCTGACCGCGAGCCCGGCCCGCAACTCGGCGCCGTACCTCCTCGCGTCATCCCCCACCGCGATCGGCAACCGTCCGATCCCGCCACGGATCCCCGCGAAGACCGGGCCACCGGGCGCGCCAGAGCGCGCGGCGAGCAGGTCGCGCACGCCGTTCGTCAGCGACGTACCCGCGGCAGCCAGCGGTGCGAGCTGAGGCACCGTGGCAGCGAGCGAAAGCTTGTCGGCATGTCCGGCGTAGACGCCGCCGAGCAGCGGTTCGACCAGCCGGTCGACCACGTCGTGCCCGACGCGCTTGGCGACGTACTCGCCGACCGCGACGTCGCCTTCCACAGGCGTCCGCGGCAGCAGCCGGTCGGCCCGCACGCGCGCCAGTGCGGCGGCGTTGAGCAAGCCGCTTGCCGCCAGCGCGCGCAGATCGCCGGGCACACCCATCAACTGGCCGCCGGGCAGCGGATGCAGCTCGCCGCGACTCCAGATCCCGGCCGCGGTCGTCGCCGGATGTACCAGATCCTCGGCGAGCCCGACCTCCTCGGCCAGGCCGGTGCCCTCGGGGCGGCGCGCCAGGATCGACTCGGCACCGAGGTCCACCTGCACTCCGGCGACGCCGCCGAGGGCGAGCTTTCCGCCCGTGCGAGCGTCGGCTTCGAACAGCGTCACCCGCCAGCCGGCGCGGGCCGCGACCTGCGCCGCGGTCAACCCGGCGATGCCGCCACCGACGACCGCGAGTCGCTTGGTCCGCGCTGCCAACCTCTCCGAAGAAGTCATCGCTGTCAGGCCGCGCGGGTACTCATCGTGAACTCACCTCATGGACCACTTCAACGATCCTGGTCAGCACGTCCGGGTCGGTCTGTGGCCCGACGCCGTGCCCCAGGTTGAACACATGCCCTTCCAGGCCCTCGGCGTCGCGCAGCACTCGCCGGGTCGCGGCCTCGACCGCCTCCCAGGGCGCGAAGACGACGGCGGGGTCGAGATTGCCCTGCAGCGCCTTTCCCGGACCGACCCGCCGCGCGGCCTCGTCCAGCGGCACCCGCCAGTCCACGCCGACCACGTCGGCCCCGGCCTCGCCCATCAGCGCCAGCAGCTCGCCGGTCCCGACGCCGAAGTGGATGCGCGGCGCGCCGAAGTGGGCGACCGAGCCGAGCACCTTCGCCGACGCGGGCATCACGTGCGTGCGGTAGTCGACCGGAGCCAGCGCCCCAGCCCAGGAGTCGAACAGCTGCACCGCGCTGGCCCCCGCGCTCAACTGCACGGTGAGGAACGCCGCGGTGATGTCCGCGAGCCGGTCAAGCAGCGCCGCGAACAGCTGCGGCGCGCCGTACATCATCGCCTTGGTCTGCTCGTAGCTGCGCGACGGGCCGCCCTCGATCAGATAGCTGGCCAGGGTGAACGGCGCGCCCCCGAAGCCGATCAGCGGGGTCGGGCCGAGTTCGGCGGTCAGGATCCGCACCGCCTCGGTGACGAAGGAAAGATCATCCGGATCCGGCACCCGCAGCCGCTCCAGGTCGGCCTCGGTGCGGAACGGCTGCTCTATGACGGGACCGACGCCGGGCTTGATGTCCAGGCTGAAGCCGATCGCTTTGAGCGGCGTCACGATGTCACTGAAGAAGATCGCTGCGTCGACCCCGTATCGGCGGACCGGCTGCAGCGTGATCTCGGCGACCATCTCAGGCATCATGCACGAGGTCAGCATCGGCACGCCCTCGCGCAGCTTGCGGTATTCGGGCAGCGCACGTCCGGCCTGGCGCATGAACCACACGGGAGTGTGCGGCACCGGCTCGCGACGGCACGCCCGGATCAATGCCGACTGCGCCGTGGCTGCCCGGACCGCTGCCGCCCCGGTCGGTTCAGCCCGCGGCTCTCGCGACTGCGGCGATTCCCCCGGCCCCGCCCATGGTTCCTCCGGACCGTTTCCGTCCACTCGGTCCATTTGCCGCTCTCCCGGCTCTGCAATTCCCGGCCGGTTCGGGTACGCACCACTCACAGGTCGATCCTCGCACGCCGCCCGGCTTGTCCGGCGCGGTGGTCGGCAGTTCGCGCCCAGGGCATTTTGTGATGACTTTCACAGGTCGCTTCACGCAGCCTGGCGCGGCGTGCCGCGAACCTGCCCGCCGCGGACGTACGCTGCCGTTATGGCCGACGCGCATCGCGGGCACCGCGGGATCCGCACCGCGCAGCCGCAACCGGAAGAGGCGGCGGCTCAGCCGCTGTTCGACCGGGCGGTGGCGGGGATCGCCGGGGTGCCGCTGCGCCCCGAGTTCGAGGTTGAAACGCTGCCGCCGCCGCGCCGTCTCGCCTCATTCAGCTACGCGGTGTCGGTCGCGGTGACCGACGCGGACGGCGACGAGGTCGCCTCCGGCCGCTTCGTGGCGCTCTACGAGCCGGAGGGGCACGACGAGTGGCGCGGCGTTTTCAGATGCGTCACGCTCGCGCAGGCCGACCTGGAAACCGAGATCGCCGAGGACCCGCTGCTGCCCGATGTGGCGTGGTCGTGGCTGACTGAGGCGCTGGAGCACCACGGCGCCCGGCGTTCGGTGCTCGGCGGCACGGTCTCGCGCTGCGCCTCGATGTCCTTCGGTGAACTGTCCGAGCGACCGGCGAGCACGTCGGTGGAACTGCGCGCGTCCTGGACCCCCGCGCCGCCAGTGGCCGACAGCGAGTGGTCCGAGGAACTGGCCCAGGCTGCGTTTGATGCGCACTTCCGGTCCTGGCTCGACCTGCTGGCCACGGCCGCCGGACTGCCGCCCCTGGTCGCGGGCGTCACCGTCCTGCCGACCTCCCGCTGATTCACCCCTCCGGCTCGGCTTAGCTCGGCTCGACCCGCCCGCTCACCACGGCCGCCCGCGTGCGCCCTGGTTCCTGGCGCGACCCCGCCCTCTCCCCTCCCTCGCTTGCTGCGCTCCCTCGCCCGCCACCTTGCCCGGATAAGTATGACTATGTCTTTATCGGCATGGTTCCGGATGAGTCACAACACTTTGGACGACGGAGGTCTATTCGTCCATGCAGGTGAATATCGAAACATGATTACCCGGATGCCTGAGTGGGTAGGTCTCGATTCCACCCTTTGTCGGGGCGGTGCGGCGCCTCACTGACACGTGGTCATCTCCGCTGGTCAGCGCATGCCCGCTGAGCCGCTCAGGGGAAGGGGCCGCCCAGAAGGAGGGCGGCGGCGTCCGGCCGTCGCCTCCGTCCGGGTGGAAGCAGGGGGTGAATCCGGTATGACCCGGTCTTTTGTTAGGCCGACCCGGGTGGCCGTCACGCTAAAGGTCGCCACCCACATTGCCGATTCCTCCTCCGTAGAGCCCCATCCGGCCGCTCCTCCACCCTCTGCGGCCGATCCCCGTCCAACATCGGGAGGCCAGGTGTCGGTACTCGTCGATC
>DASUAR010000016.1:0-4112 GCA_035763685.1 Actinocrinis sp.
CTCGGTCAGCCAGAACCGGGACAGCGGCACGATGACCGCGCCGATCGGCACGTTCAGCCAGAAGATCCACTGCCAGGAGGCGTTCTCGACGACGGCGCCGCCGATCATCGGGCCGACCGCGATCGCGAGTCCGGCCAGCGCCCCCCAACCCCCGACGGCCAGGCCGCGCCGCGCCGGGCGGACGGAGGCGGACAGCAGCGTCAGGGTGAGCGGCACGACGATCGCGCCGCCGAGGCCCTGGACGGCGCGGGCGGCGATCAGCACGCCGATGTTCGGGGCGAGCGCAGAGGCGACGGAGGCCGCGGTGAACAGGGTCAGGCCGAGCGAGAACAACCTGCGGCGGCCGAAGCGGTCACCGAGCGTCGAACCGGTCAGCAGGAAGACGGCGAAGGTGAGGGTGTAGGCCGAGATCGTCCATTGCAGGCCCTGGAGCCCGGTGTGCAGCGACTTCTGGATGGACGGCAGCGCCGTGGTGACGACCAGGTTGTCGAGCTGCGCCATGAACATCGCGACGCCGGTGATGACGAAGGTGCGGATCGGGTGTCCGACGGTGGCCTCAGCAGCCCGGGCGGACAGGCCTGCCGCTGCCGAGCTCTGCGGCGGATCGTCGGTCGCGGTTTGGCCGGCGACTGCTCCCTCTTCTATGACGTTCATCGTTTTCCCCTCCGATGATAGTTATCAGTCACTAACTTAACCTGCTAGTAATCGGCCACTAAATTTCAGTGCTTAGCGTGCGTTTCTTAGAAGCTCGTCAGATCAGTGCCGGACGAATATCAATCAGACACGCGTCCGGTGTGCGCCTTAAGCGCCTCAAGTACCGGCGTCCACTGCTCGTCCTGACCGTCCAGTCGGCCGGCGGCCGCGATCACATTGCAGAACATGCCCTTGGCGAAGAAGATGACCCGGTCCTCGATCGGCAATCCGGAAAGCTTCTCGACCTCTTCCCAGATGTTCTGCAGGCAATGCCGGGTCTGACGCTGGACATCCTCGTCGTAGCAGGCCGCGAAAGACTGCAACTGCATCAGCAGCCACTCGCGGTGCGAAGTCAGCTTCTCCGAGTACGCCTGACCCATCGCGTCGAGCGCGTCGTGGCCGGTCTTGCCGCCCGCCGCCTCGCGCAGCAGGCCCAGCGTGTCGTTCATGTTCTTCTCGCTGGCCGCGAGGAAGAGGTCCTTCTTCGTCGGGAACAGGCGGAAGAGGTAGGGCTGCGAGACCCCGACGCGCTCGGCGATCGCCGCCGTCGTCGCGCCCTCATAGCCGAAGCGGGCGAACACCGTGATCGCCTCCGCGATCACCTGCGCTCGCCGGTCCTCGGCTGACATCCGGGGGCTCACGACCCGCCTCCTTCGGCTTGCGTTCCGCTCTCGCCGGCGGCGTTCCCGCCCGCGAGAGCTAAGTTAGTGAGTGATAACTACCAAGTCAAGCCCCCGACCAGGACGGGCTCCGGAACGAGCCGGATGCCGAACCGATCCGCGACTCCATCACGCACGTGTGCGGCGAGTCGCAGCAGGTCAGCCGTAGTGGCGCCACCGCGGTTCGTGACGGCGAGGGTGTGCTTGGTGGAGAGGGTGACCGGCCCGGAGCCGTAACCCTTGGCAAAGCCGGCCTGATCGATGAGCCAGGCGGCGAGCACCTTGATCCGGCCGTCCGGCTCCGGGTAGTGCGGCGGTGACGTCTCGCAACGCGCCGCGAACTCGGCGAAGGCTTCCGCGTCCAGGATCGGGTTGGTGAAGAACGAACCGGCGCTCCACGTGTCGTGGTCCGCTTCGTCCAGCACCATGCCGCGCCGGCGCCGCTGCTCCAGCACGGCTTCGCGCACGGACTTGAGCGGCGCGCGCTCGCCGATCTCCAGGCCGAGCGCCGTCGCCACGTCCTTGTACCGGATCGGGGCGGAGAGGCCGCCGCTGTCGGTGAGCTGGAAATGCACGCGCATGACGACGTACCGACCAGCGCCCTGATGTACCGCATCCTTGAACACGCTGTGCCGGTACGTGAACGCGCAATCGGCGTTGTCCAGCAACACCATCTGCTTCGTGACGCGGTCGTACGCGTCAACCATGACGATGGTCTGACTAACGTCCTGGCCGTACGCACCGACGTTCTGAATAGGCGTCGCCCCGGCCAGGCCGGGGATGCCTGAAAGGCATTCGATGCCTGAAAGTCCTTCGTCGACGGCTTGCGCAACGGCCTCGTCCCAAGGCACGCCGGCGGCTACCGAAAGCAGACCGTCCTGGAAAGTCACGCCAGCGGTCGCGATACGCACCACGGTGCCGCGGTACCCCTCGTCGGCGATGACGACATTCGAACCGCCGCCGAGGATAAGCAGATCATCGCCGTGCCCCTCCACGTCCCGGATCGCGGCGATCAGGTTCGCGTCCGTTTCCGCGGTGAAGAAATGATCGGCCGGACCGCCGAGCCGCAGCGTCGTGTACGGCGCGAGCGTGACGTCGTGCTCGTATCCGGCAGTCATGGCAACCGGACAACGGCGACCGAGCGGCCGAGCACCTTCTGGCCCGCGCTCATCGCGGTCAGGTCGACGCGCACCTTGTTGCCCTCGAGCAGCGCGCTGATCTTCCCGGACACCTCGATGCTGGCGCCGACGCCGTCGTCCGGGACGATCACCGGCTTGGTGAACCGCACGCCGTACTCCACGACCGCGCTCGGATCGCCGGCCCAGTCCGTGACGACGCGGATCGCCTGCGCCATGGTGAACATGCCGTGCGCGATCACGTTCGGCAGGCCGACCTGCACCGCGAAGCGCTCGTTCCAGTGGATCGGGTTGAAGTCTCCGGCGGCTCCGGCGTAACGCACCAAATCGGCGCGGTCCACCGGGAAGCTCTGCGCCGGCAGTTCGTCGCCGACCGCCAGGGTTTCGTAACGCGGCATCAGGACTCCCCTGCCTCGGCCTTGTCCGCCCCGCCGTCCTTGGCGGAGGTGTCCTCGCGGACCACGAAGAGCCCGTACGCCGTGCAGACCGGTTCGCCCTCAACCGTACGCAGTTCGCTGACCAGTGTGATCATGTCACTGCCCGCGATGGACTTGATCGCCTCGATCTTGACGACGCATTCGATCCGGTCCCCCGCGCGCATCGGCCGCTGGTAGACGAACCGCTGGTCGCCGTGTACCACCCAGGAATCGCCCAGGCCGAAGTCGGGATCGTTGACGGCCTGGTAGGCGGCGGGGATCGCGATGATGACCGGGAAGGTCGGCGGGGCGATCACATCGGGATGGCCGAGCGCCTTGGCCGCTTCGGGGTCCAGATAGGCCGGGTGCAGGTCGCGCACCGCGGTGGCGAACTCCCGGATCTTCTCGCGCCCCACCTCGTAGGACGCGGTAGGCGGATACGTCCGGCCGACGAACGACTGATCCAGCGGCATGGCCCGGCCCGTCACCCCTCTGCTCGTGACGCCGGCGCGGCCTCAGACGCGCGCGCCGCGTCGGATTGGGCTCTTGTCTGACTGTGCGGTTCGCTCTCGGACTGTTCGCCCGCCGTCAAGACGCACGAGAAGCCGCTCCGCGCTGCGCGGCGTGATCACGGCTTGGTGATCGCGGCACAGAGCGGGCGGCTTCCGAGGTTCGCGGGGCGCGGACTACCGGGTCTCGCGGTGGACGGTGTGCTTGCCGTCCCGCGGGCAGAACTTCTTCAGTTCAAGGCGGTCCGGGTCGTTGCGCCGGTTCTTCTTGGTGATGTAGTTCCGCTCCTTGCACTCCACGCAGGCCAGCGTGATCTTCGGGCGGACGTCGGTAGCGGCCACGGGAGCTACTCCTGTTTGCGAGCGGACAGACTGAAAAGCGGACCAGACTAGGCTACCGGATCCAGCCGGGTGCCTCGGACGCCCGCGTCATACTTCGGGTTGTGGTAGCGGTGACCGGACTTGAACCGGTGACACAGCGATTATGAGCCGCTTGCTCTGCCAACTGAGCTACACCGCCATGATCGACTACGGCCCGCCGGGCGACGCTCGATCAAGACGTCACAGGCGGGCCGCCGATCACAGAGCCCCAATACGGAATCGAACCGTAGACCTTCTCCTTACCATGGAGACGCTCTGCCGACTGAGCTATTGGGGCGAGCGAGGAAAACCATACACGGCGGACCGCGCGCAGCGAAA
>DASUAR010000017.1:0-5321 GCA_035763685.1 Actinocrinis sp.
ACTCGACTGAGTGCATTCCGTGACAATCATGAGTAAATGGTCGCCGCAGCCCTTAAGCCGACTGCCGGGAACGCCGACCAGTTCAGCATGAACACCGTCTCCTCAGTCACCTCCGCGACCCTTCAGGCCCATCCCGGCGGCGTGGCCGCTGCGGCCCAGGGCCAGACCGGCGAGGCGCAGGTCTACCCGTACGGCATGGCGCAGGGCGCGGCCGTCTTCCCACGGGCTGCCGCCCAGCGCGGCCGGGGCCTGCACGGCCAACTCGTCCAGCAGCTCGGCCAAATGATCGTGGCCGGCGAGCTCGGCGCGGACCGCCCGCTGGTCCCCGAGGAGATCGGCCAGCGCTTCGAGGTCTCCCGCACCGTCGTGCGCGAGTCGCTGCGCGTGCTCGAAGCCAAGGGGCTGGTCTCGGCCCGCCCGAACGTGGGCACCCGGATCCGGCCGGTGCACGAGTGGAACCTGCTCGACCCGGACGTGATCGAGTGGCGTGCGCTCGGCCCGTTCCGCGCCGACCAGGCCCGGGAGCTCGCCGAGCTGCGGCAGGCCTTTGAGCCGTTGGCCGCGCACCTGGTCGCCGCCCAGGCGTCCCGGCTGCCGGAGATCGCCCGCACTCGGCTGATGGAGCTCTCTGAGCTGCTGTCCGAGGCCGGCGCCGAAGGCGACGCGATCGCGTACCAGCGCGCTGATGTCGAACTCCACGCCCTGCTGCTGCGCGCGACCGACAACCGCATGCTCGAGCACCTTGCTTCCGTCGTGTACGGCGCCCTGGAGATCACCGGCGTGCGCCCGCTCAGCTGCGCTCCCGGCTCGGGCGCCGGTGACGATCAGCACGCCGCCCTGGTCGACCGGCTGCTCGCGGGCGACGGCTCGGGCGCGGCGGAGGTGCTCAGCGGCCTGCTGAGCCGGGGAACCGGCGCTCCGGCGACTGCGCACGTGCCGGCGCAGCGGGATCACTGAGCGAGACCACTGAGCCAGAGCACTGGCGGAGGCCCGGCTCGAGTCAAGACGCTGTGACGATACGGCGACTGGCGAACGGTCAGAGGGCAACCAACGCCGCGGTCTCAGTGAAGCAGTGAAGCCAGAGGCAGTGACACGGGCTCGGCAGTGAAACGGGCTCGGCAGTGGCACAGGTTAGGCAGTGGCACGGGGTAAGTCGTCGGGAAGTGGCCGTTCGGTTCGGTGCGGCCACTTCCCGATGTGTACAACGGGGAACGGGACATCCGGCGTGCGGTGTTCTTACGGTCGGCGAGGCCCGTAAGGCCGCAGACGATGCTGAGGCCGCGTCAGGCCGTATCCGGTAGCTGACAGACAGTTGCACACGTCTCGGCTGGTGACGCACAAGTGTGTGCCCGGAGCTTGCTGGGTAAGCCGACCGCATCCGGCTCACATGATCGGCCGGTGTGTCCAACGTCTCGCCGATTGTGGAGCGTGGTCGACCCGCTACGACGAGCGCGCTGGAATGTCCATCTTCGCGGTGGTCTGGACCAGTTGACCCGGCCGGCCCGGTCGACCGGATCGGGAGAATCCTGGCTCAATCACTCCCTGTAGACGGGTGGTGACGGCTAAGCTCGATCCGGTGAGACGGCGCCGGGCGTGGATCGGCGGCCGCCCGTACGGCGGCGGACGGCAGTCCGTCGTCTCGTCGCGAACGGTTAGGGGACGGGAAGCGAGCTGTGGCCCGAGACGCCATTCGGCAGCAGAGCCCTGCCGCGCACGAGACCGGTTCCGACTCGGCGCTGCTGCGCGCGCTGCTGCACGACGGATCGGTCGCCTTCGCCTGCTATGGCGCGGACGGCCGTTATCGCCAGGTCAGCCGGGCGCTCGCGGAGATCAACGGGCTCAGCGTCGAGGAGCACCTCGGCCGGCTGCCCAGCGAGATCCTGCCCGGCGAGCTGGGGGAGCAGGTCGAGGAGTCGGTGGCACGGGTGGTGGCCACCGGCAAGACCTGGCGCGAGCCGGAACAGCGCTGGGAGGCCGCCTCGTGGGCTCCGGCGCCGCGCGGCCCCGGCGTCCGCGTCCTTCGAACACACTGGTCCCCGGTGCACGACCCGGCCGGGCAGATCACTGGAGCTCTCGCGATCGTGCACGACGTGACCGACCGGCACCGCATCGCCGAACTGCTGGGCTCGACCCAGTGGCGGATCGGCAAGCTGCAGACCGTCGCCAGGGAGCTGGCCGGCGCGCTGACCATCGGCGAGGTGCGCGCGGCCGTGGCCAAGCTGGGCCAGGTGACCGGTGCCGCGCATGTCGAACTGCGGCTGCTCGACCCGGTCGGCCGTTCGCCGTGGCCGCAGACCCGGACCGTGCGCCCGGTTCCGGCGCAGCGCCAGTCACGGGTAGCGGACGATGAGCGCTGGGAACGGCGTACCGCATCCTGGCCGCCGCTTCTCACCGCCGCTGTCCGCGCGGGCCATGCCTGCTACCTCGCGGATCGCGGCGCGGTGCGAGCCGTCTTCCCCGAAGCGGTGGAGTGGGAGGACTCGCTTGAGGAGGAGCAGTCCTGGGCGGTGCTACCGCTGACCACTGCTGCGGGCCCGGTCGGCGGTCTCTACCTCGTATACGAGTCGGCCCGCACCTTTGACGAAGACGATCAGGCCTATCTCCAGGCGCTCGCCGGACAATGCACCATGGCCGTCGCGCGGGCGCGCATGCACGAGCGTGAACACCGTCAGGTCGTCTCGCTCCAAGATGCGCTGCTGCCCAAGCGGCTGCCCGATCTGCCCGGTATCGACGCGGCCTTCCGCTACATCCCCGGCTCGCTGGACACCGAGGTCGGCGGCGACTGGTACGACCTGTTCGGCTTCCAGGACGGCCGGCTCGGCATGGTGGTCGGCGACGTGATCGGCAAGGGCGTCACCGCCGCCGCCGGCATGGGCCGGGTCCGCGCCGCGTTGCGCGCCCTCGCCTACAGCGACCCTTCACCGCGCGCCGTGCTCACCGGACTCGATCGCCTTTTCGACGCCACCGAGAACGCCGAGTCGCTGACCACCGTCGTGTACTCGGTCTACGACCCGGCCACCGGCGGTCTCGTCATCTCCGACGCGGGCCATCTGCCGCTGCTGGTGATGACGGCCGAGGGCGACGCGCGCTACGTGGACGCGACGCCTGAGGCCACGCCGCTCGGCTGGAGCGAGGAGCGCGTCGAGCACCGGCTCTCGCTGCGGCCCGGCGACATCGTGATCGGCTTTTCGGACGGTCTGGTGGAGACTCGCGTCGACTCGCTCGACGAGGGACTCGCTCGGCTGCGCGCCGCGGCCCTCTCCGCGCCGGACACCGCGCTGGAACCGCTGCTCGATCATCTTGTCGAGACGATGCTGCGTGAGCACGAGCAGGACGACGACGTGACGCTGCTCGCGGTGCGGGTTCGGGTCTGACGGCTGAAGGCGGCGCAGTCTCCGGAGGCGGTGTGCGCAGGCGCTCGGGGCGCTGCTAGACTTATTGATCGAGTGCGTGACCTGCGTTTGCGAGCGGTGTACAGCGGCTTGATCCAAGCCGCGGCCGGGAATGATCCACGCCAGGCACGGCTGTGCGGCTATCGGCCCGTCAGCTCTGGGGACGGGAATACGGCGCCGCTGCATCGTGCTGTCATACAAGTGTGACAGTGTCGGAATTAGCTGTTACCTCATACGACTTCTCGAGTTCCGCCGCGTAGATAACATGCCAGGTCTTTTAGTTAGCGCTTCAGTGAGCACCTTTCCGAAGGGTACGTGAGTGTCGGCCCCTATCTCGCTTTCCGCGTCTGCCGCCCCCAACGCGTCCGGCGCATCATCGACGACAGAGGACGCGCCCGCGACGCCGGTTGCCTCCGCCGTACAGGCTCTGCTCGAACGCGCCGAGGGGGCCGCGGTTTCGAGCGACGACGTCCGGCGCGCCTGCGAGCAGGCGAAGGTCCCGGTCAGCCAGGCCAAATCGGTGCTGCGCGCACTGCTGGAGCAGGGCGTGACCGTCGCCGTGGTCGGCGAGGGCGCCGCCTCCTTGAGCAAGCCGCGCAAGCGCGCCGTCGCCGCCGCGTCCACCGGCCGTGCCACGGCCACCGTGCGTAAGACCGCCGAGCCCGCCCCCGCCGCGTCGGCCACGAAGCCCGCCCCCTCCGCCGAGTCTGAGACGGCTGCCGCCGCCGCGGCCCCGGCCGCGGACAAGAGCGCGGCCAAGCCCGCCGCCAAGGTGGCGGCGAAGAAGGCCGCCCCGGAAAAGGCCGCGGCCGACAAGGGCGCCGCCGCGAAGAGCGCCGACGCCGAATCCGGCGACGGCGCCGCGCCGTCCGCCAAGAAGACGGCCGGCAAGAAGGCCGCGCCGGCGAAGGCGGCCGGGGCCAAGTCCGGCGACGACGAGGACGAGTCGCTCGACGAGGAGCTCGACGGCGAGCTCGAGCTCGAGCTCGACGGGGACGAAGCCCTCGTCGACGACGCCGAACTGGAGGCCGGGGCGGAAGCCGAGCCGGACGCCGAGGCCGAACCTGAGGCCGAGACCGACGAGCCCGCCGGTCCCGCCGGCGCCGAGGGCGCTCCCGCCACCGAGGAGGACGAGGGTTTCGTCCTGTCCGACGACGACGAGGACGACGCCCCGGCGCAGCAGGTCGCCTCGGCCGGAGCCACCGCGGACCCGGTCAAGGACTACCTCAAGCAGATCGGCAAGGTCCCGCTGCTCAACGCCGAGCAGGAAGTGGAGCTGGCCAAACGGATCGAGGCCGGCCTGTTCGCCGAGGAGAAGCTCAACTCCGGCGAGAAGATGGACCCCCGGTTCAAGCACGAGCTGGAGATCATCGCCGAGGACGGCCGCCGGGCCAAGAACCACCTGCTCGAGGCCAACCTGCGGCTGGTGGTCTCGCTGGCCAAGCGGTACACCGGGCGCGGCATGCTCTTCCTGGACCTGATCCAGGAGGGCAACCTCGGCCTGATCCGCGCGGTGGAGAAGTTCGACTACACCAAGGGTTACAAGTTCTCCACCTACGCGACCTGGTGGATCCGCCAGGCCATCACCCGCGCGATGGCCGACCAGGCGCGCACCATCCGTATCCCGGTGCACATGGTCGAGGTCATCAACAAGCTCGCCCGCGTGCAGCGCCAGATGCTCCAGGACCTGGGCCGCGAGCCCACCCCGGAGGAACTGGCCAAGGAACTCGACATGACCCCGGAGAAGGTCATCGAGGTGCAGAAGTACGGCCGCGAGCCGATCTCGCTGCACACCCCGCTCGGCGAGGACGGCGACAGCGAGTTCGGCGACCTGATCGAGGACTCCGAGGCGGTCGTGCCGGCCGACGCGGTCTCCTTCACCCTGCTCCAGGAGCAGCTGCACTCGGTGCTCGACACGCTCTCCGAGCG
>DASUAR010000018.1:0-4982 GCA_035763685.1 Actinocrinis sp.
CGGCAAGGAAGGCGTCATCACCGTCGAGGAGAGCAACACCTTCGGCCTGGAGCTGGAGCTCACCGAGGGCATGCGCTTCGACAAGGGCTACGTGTCCGGCTACTTCGTGACCGACCCCGAGCGCATGGAGGCGGTCCTCGAGGACCCCTACATCCTGATCGCCAACTCCAAGATCTCGGCGGTCAAGGACCTGCTCCCGGTGCTCGAGAAGATCATGCAGACCGGCAAGGCGCTGCTGATCATCGCTGAGGACGTCGAGGGCGAGGCGCTGGCCACGCTGGTGGTCAACAAGATCCGCGGCACCTTCAAGTCCGCCGCGGTCAAGGCCCCCGGGTTCGGCGACCGGCGCAAGGCCATGCTCGGCGACATCGCCATCCTCACCGGCGGCCAGGTCATCACCGAGGAGGTCGGCCTCAAGCTCGACTCGATCGGCCTGGACCTGCTCGGCCGCGCCCGCAAGATCGTGGTCACCAAGGACGAGACCACCATTGTGGACGGCGCCGGCGACGCGGACGCGATCGAGGGCCGCAAGGCCCAGATCCGCGGCGAGATCGAGAAGTCGGACTCCGACTACGACCGCGAGAAGCTGCAGGAGCGGCTGGCCAAGCTGGCCGGCGGCGTGGCCGTCATCAAGGCCGGCGCGGCGACCGAGGTCGAGCTCAAGGAGCGCAAGCACCGCATCGAGGACGCGGTGCGCAACGCCAAGGCCGCGGTGGAGGAGGGCATCGTCGCCGGTGGCGGCGTGGCCCTGCTGCAGGCCGCGACCAAGGCCTTCGAGAAGCTCGACCTGACCGGCGACGAGGCGGTCGGCGCGAACATCGTGCGCATCGCCGTCGAGGCCCCGCTCAAGCAGATCGCGATCAACGCCGGCCTCGAGGGCGGCGTCGTGGTCGAGAAGGTGCGCAACCTGGAGCCCGGTTTCGGCCTGGACGCCGCGACCGGCGAGTACGTCGACCTGATCAAGGCCGGCATCATCGACCCGGCCAAGGTCACCCGGTCCGCGCTGCAGAACGCCGCGTCCATCGCGGCGCTGTTCCTGACCACCGAGGTCGTCATCGCTGACAAGCCGGAGAAGGCCGCTGCGCCGGCCGGCGGCGGCATGCCCGGCGGGGACATGGACTTCTAAGTCCGGTCGACCGTTCGAACACGAACGCCCCCGTGCTCCGGAAGGAGCGCGGGGGCGTTTTCAGTTTCGATCCGCACCGCCCAGGAGCTTGATGTCAGCGCAGCGCGGCGCGGGCGAGTTCCTGACACTGCGCCAGAGTGTGCGCGGCGAGCGCGGCCCGCACCTCGGCGATCGCGGACGGCGCCATCGAAAGTGAGGTCACGCCGAGCCCGACGAGCACCGGCGCCAGCCGCGGATCCGCCGCCGCCTCCCCGCAGACCCCGACCGGCTTACCGCACGCGGCGCCTGCCTGACCGGTCAGTTCGATAAGGCGAAGAACCGCCGGATGCCACGGGTCCTGCAACGCGCCGAGCGAGCCGAGCATACGGTCCGCGGCGAGCGCGTATTGGGTCAAGTCGTTCGTGCCCAGCGATACGAAGTCGACTGCTGAGAGCAGCGGTTCGGCGCGCAGCGCTGCCGACGGCACCTCGATCATCGCGCCCACTGTGCGCAGGCCGTGCTCGCGCGCGCGCTCCGCGAACCAGGCCGCGTCGCCCTCGTCCGCGATCATCGGCGCCATCACCCACAACTCGGCCGCCGAGCCTTCTGCTGCCTTAGCCAGTGCGGCGAGCTGTGTATCGAGCAACGCCTGGTATTCGCCCCGGAACGCGCGCAGCCCGCGCACACCGAGCGCCGGGTTCGGCTCCGTGCCGAGTGGGAGGAAAGGCAGCGGCTTATCGGCTCCCGCATCCAGGGTGCGCGCGACGACGCGGCAGCCGGGAAAGCCGTCGAGTACCGCGCGATACGCCTCGATCTGCGTTTCCAGGGAGGGCGGCGTCGACGAGCCCAGATACAGGAACTCGGTGCGGAACAACCCGACGCCTTCGGCCCCCGCCGCGACCGCGTCGGCCACGTCTCCCGGTCCGCCGACGTTCGCCAGCAGGCAGATCGACACGCCGTCAGCTGTCCGGCCCGGACCGGTGACCTGTACCGCGCGCGCTCGTGCTTCGGCCTGCTCGGAAGCTGCGGCGAGCAGTTCCGCTGAGGGATTCGGCGTGACGATACCGGTGGCGCCGTCCACCAGCACCGGCGTTCCGTCGGCCAGATCCAGCGCCCCGGAAACGCCGACCACGGCCGGGATTCCGCGCGCGCGGGCCAGGATCGCGGTGTGGCTGGTCGGGCCGCCCTCCTGCGTGACCAGCGCCAGCACCCTCGTCAGGTCGAGCAGCGCCGTGTCCGCCGGGGCCAGGTCGAGCGCGACGAGTACGAAGGGCTCGGCACGTTCCGGAAGGCCGGGCATCGGGACGCCGCTCGCCGCCGCTATCGCGCGGGCGGCCAGGTCGTCCAGGTCGCCGACTCGGTCGGCGAGGTAGCCTCCGGCCGCCGCGAGCAGGTCCCGGTACTGGGCGAAGGTCTCGAATATGGCCCGCTCGGCGGTCAGTCCCGCGGCGGTGCGTTCGCCGATCCCGTCCAGCAGCGACGGGTCCTCGGCCATGAGCACCTGGGCTTCCAGGATCTCGGCGGCGTCGCTCCGGCCCAGCTCGTCGCGGGCCACGTTCGCGCGCCGGGTCAGCTCCCGCGCGACCTCACGCAGCGCCGCTTCAGCCCGGGCGCTTTCGTGGGCCGCGTCGCCGGCCGGCCGCGCCGCGGCGGACGGTTCGGGGGGCCGCGCGGCCATGCGCGCCACGGGCCCGGCGGCCGAGGCGGTGCCGACTCCAAGACCGCGTAGCGGTTCCGTGATGGCCGCCATCGTCCGCTTTGACCCTCTACCTTCTGGCTCTAGCCTTCGAGATCGTCGCTCAGCAGTGCCTCAAGCTCATCCAGCGTCGCCTCCGCGCCGGTGCCGTCGGCGGTGATGGTGACCTGGTCGCCGCAGCGCACGTCCAGACCGAGCACGGCCAGGATCGAGCGGGCGCTGACCGGGTCCTTGCCCTCCTTGGCGATGGTCACCGGGACCGGGGCGGCGCTGGCGGCCTTCACGAACACCGCCGCCGGGCGGGCGTGCAGACCCACGCGGGACGCCACGGTGACGATTCGCTCTGCCATGTGGGCTCCTCGGCTTCCTATCCGACTGGGAACAGGGGCGATGCTACGCGCAGTCGGCCAACCTTAGAGAACTCCGCGCTGAACGCTGTCTATCCGCATCAGCGTTGATCAGCGTCGTTGTTCGTGTCAGCCTTCGCATCACCGGTGCGTGTATCACCGGTGCGTGTATCACCAGCGCCCGTATCACCGCTCTTCGCATCACACAGCCCACCGAAATAGCGTGCGCCCGGGTTCGATCGAGCCGACCGCGACCGCGCCGACCGCCGCGACCTCGGCGTCCAGGGCGATCACCGGGCAGACCGGGGAGAGCCCGCGAGCCTCGATCTCGGCCGGGTTCCAGCGGACCACCGGCGTGCCCGCGGCGACCTGCGTACCCTCGACGGCCAGCAGCTCGAAACCGGCGCCGTCCAGGTTCACCGTGTCGATCCCCAGGTGCACGAGCACGCCGCGGCCGCCCTGCCCGGCGACCACGAAGGCGTGCGGCTTGAGCTTGACCAGGGTTCCGGCGATCGGCGAGACGACGGTCAGCGGCGCGCGTTCGGGGTCGACCGCGGCGCCCGGACCCACCATCGCCTGCGCGAAGACGGGGTCAGGCACGTCGCGCAGTTCGATCGCGGTCCCCGCCAGCGGGGCCCCGACGAGCAGGACTGTAGTGGTGTCCATCCCAGTGCGGTCTGTGGTCCGGATCTAGAGCAGGTCCTCGATGTCCATACAGAGGGTGTCGGCCTCCGGTCCGACCACCACCTGCACGACCGTGCCCGCCTTCATCACGCCGTGCGCCCCGGCCGCCTTGAGCGCCGAATCGCTCACCTTCGAACCGTCCCGGACCACGGTGCGCAGCCGGGTGATGCACGGTTCGATCTCCACGATGTTGTCGGCGCCGCCGAGCCCGGCGATGATCGCCTCTGCCTTGTCCATCGTTCGCTCCACTACAGGTCGGTTACGCGCGCTGAGCCGGGATGTACGTCCGGTGTCCGGGACCTTGACAGGTACTGGTCCTCGGTGGTCTAGTCCGGTCCAGACACTAGCGTGACGCGGTTCACAGCAACAGAGCCACCACCCCGACTCGTAGACAGTGCCCGATCTTTTTTAAGGAACAGGCCGACCGATGGAGATCAGCCCCCGCAGCCCGGTGCCCAAGCACCAGCAGCTGCGCGAGATCCTGATCAACCTCATCGACACCGAGCTGGAACCGGACACCCCGATCCCTTCCGAACGCGACCTCGGCGAGCGGTACGGGCTGTCCCGGATGACTGTCCGTCAGGCGATCAACCAGTTGGTGGCCGACGGCCGGCTGTACCGGGTGCGGGGCCGTGGCACGTTCGTGGCGCAACCCAAGATGGATCTGCAGATCAGGCTGGCGTCCTTCACCGAGGACATGACCCGCCGGGGGATGGTTCCGGCCTCGCGCACGCTCGGTTTCGAGCGGATCGAGGCCACCCCCGTGCTGGCCCGCCAGCTGGAGCTCAACCCGGGCGAGCCGGTGGTGCGCCTCGCCCGGCTCCGTTACGCCGACTCGATCCCGATGGCGGTGGAACGCACCCACCTGCCGGAGAACAGGGTGCCCGGCCTGCTCAGCCGTGGCACTCCGCACTCGCTCTACCAGGTCCTCGCCGACGAGTACGGCCTCAAGCTCACCTGGGGCGAACAAGTCATCGAGGCAGGCAACCCCGACCCGGAAGACGCCGCACTGCTGGAGATTCCGGCCGGCGGCGTCGTGCTCCGGATGTCCCGGCGCAGCTACGCCGGCGACGTGCTCATCGAGTACGCCGTCTCCGCGTACCGCGCCGACCGGTATCAGCTATGGGTACCGCTCGAAAGGCCCGCACAG